>NZ_VPEB01000006.1:0-232169 GCF_013417415.1 Acinetobacter sp. YH12254
AAAATGTATATCGTTGGCAGAAGAAATTATTTAGACCAGTTATCAAAAACTTCATTGATGACTTTATTCTCGATAAAAATCATCTGCTACCACAGAGAATCTATAAATAATAGTGCGTAAGTCCTATTTCTCATATTCTTTATCCATTTCATTCTTCAAACTTTTAAAGCCCCCTCAACATTTATCAATTATCAAGCATTACAAGATTTCTTCGTACCAATTATTTTGACAATACTCTATCTACCATTTCTATGGTTTTTTCTGCTATATATAAAATATGAAGAAATTTTTGTACGACTTCAATTTCATATCAAAGATAAAAAACTTATCACCCTTACAAAATTTTTAGTCATTATTAACTTTCGAACTCAAAAAGATTTGATTGATGAGTGGTTTCATCATATTAAGATTCATAAGATAGAAAACTATCAACAACTAATCGATTCTTTTTCGCTCGTAAAGCATAGGAAATCTAAAAGAAGTAAACTATCTAATACACCTTTAGATCTGGGCTGGAGTGTATATCAAGCAGAAAGGTTCCTAAGTGGCTACGAACTCCAAGTTAAATATTCTGATATTGGCGATGAAATTTGGTTTGGATCTAAACTAATTGAATTAGATGATGATTTTAATCCTTCTACATTAATCTACTATATTCAAGGCAATGAAGATGCTGTGAAGCAATTAAAAATTAAACTATTTCTCTATGACATTAATCTTACTCCAAATTACTTAAATACCTTCATCGAAGCTATAAATTGCTTACTCAGAAACTCACTGCAAGCTAGTTTAGATCACGGTCATATAGATAATATTTATAACTTGGAGAATTTTTCAAATACGTTACACAATAAGTTACTTGAATTTCAATATGAAAAATTCACTCATTCAGTTAAACCCACTTGTGAACTATCATTCTGCATAAAGCCCCCCTCCTAGCTTCCCATTTAAAAAGGGAGGAACTAGCCAAATCCACAACCGCAATCAAATTCGCGCGAAGTCCCTCTTTTCCAAAGAGGGATCTAGGGAGATTTTTATGAAAGCTCTTTCAGACAACACTGATAAATCGTTTCCACCACATCATCAATCCGCCCCATCACCTGCCCATTATCAAATCTCAACACTTTCAATCCAAGTTGAGCCAGAGCTTCATCTCGAATGCGATCTGTTTCTAACCCATCTTCCGTAAAGTGTTGACTACCATCACATTCAATGACCAAATTGGCAGCAGGACAATAAAAGTCCACGATGTAATTCATAATTGGTTTTTGCCGATAAAACTGCAAACCTAAAATTTGTTTGCCACGGAGTTTTGACCAGAGCAGCTTTTCAGCCTCAGTCATGTTATTACGTAAATCACGAGAGACTTGTTTTAAGTTTTTATTATAGGGTTTCATTTTTATTCTCTTTTTTTGAATCTCCCCAACCCCCTCTTTTCCAAAGAGGGGGACTTCACGTAAACAAATAAATTACGTGACAGCTCCTTCCTTTTTTAAAGGGAGGTTGGGAGGAATTTAATTTATCAAATATGTGCCCCTTTTCTAACCTCTCAACCCAAAACCACCTGCTTTTACATTTTTAACTCTGCAAAAATCATTACTTTCTATAATAATAGAGCAATAAATTTATCTCCCAAATCAATCACTCTTGGTGTTCCAATGAAAAAACTCATCAACAACCCTGAAAACCTGGTTGTCGAAATGTGCAAAGGCTTTGTCCTCGCTCATCCAGAACTCGCATTTACCGAGTCACACAAAATCATTTCAAGAAAAGCAAAACATAATAATGTCGCACTGATCAGTGGTGGCGGCAGCGGTCACGAGCCGGCACATGCAGGCTTTGTCGGCGCAGGTATGTTAGACGCAGCCGTTTGTGGTGACGTATTTGCATCACCTTCACAAATTCAGGTCTACAAAGCATTGCAGCATGTTGCAACAGACAAAGGCGTGCTGATGATCATTAAAAACTATTCTGGCGATATGATGAATTTCCAGAATGGTGCAGCGCTTGCAACAGATGACGGCATTAACGTGGATTACGTCAAAGTAGCAGATGACATTGCAGTCAAAGACAGCTTATATACTGTCGGTCGTCGTGGTGTTGCCGGTACAGTATTGGTACATAAAATTGCCGGTGCTGCAGCATCAAAAGGCTTAGAACTTCCTGAAGTCAAAGCCATTGCACAAAAAGCTGCAGACAATGTCATTAGCTTGGGTTTCGCTTATAGCTCATGTACCGTTCCTGCCAAAGGCACACCAACCTTTACTCTTGCCGATGATGAAATGGAATACGGCGTGGGCATCCACGGTGAACCGGGGATTCGTCGTGAAAAAATATTGCCATCAAAAGAACTGGCACAACGTATTGTTGATGACCTGTTTCTTGACCGTCCTGACCTGACTGAAGTAGCGGTATTGGTCAATGGTTTTGGTTCAACGCCAATGCAGGAGCTGTATGTCTTTAACAACGATGTTTGCGAACATTTGGCACGTAAAGGCATCAAAATTTATCGTACTTTTGTCGGTAACTACATGACCAGTATCGACATGAACGGTGCATCAGTATCTTTACTTGCGCTGGATGCTGAACTGAAAACCTATTTAGATGCAGAAGCCACTACCCCTGCATTTAAAATGGATGGTTCACCTGCACTACCTTTTGAATTTGCAGCAAAAGATGCATCAGCTGAACGCAGCGCCAATACCGAAGTTGAAACCCAACCTGAACATGCAATAATCAGCAATGAGCAATTCACGATTGAGAATATGCGTTATGTCGTCGATGTCATGGCGGCTTGCATTATTAAAAATGAAGTGCCTTTCTGCGAGCTAGATGCCCATGCCGGCGATGGTGACTTTGGCATGAGCGTGGCCAAAGGCTTTAAACAGCTGAAACGTGAATGGCAAAGTCTGATTCAAGCGCAGCATATGGATGAATTCATGCTGAACTGCTCAATGATCATTATGGAACACTGTGGCGGTGCATCAGGTCCAATCTGGGGTTCAGCCTTCCGTGCCGCGAGTAAGGCCATTCAAGATAAAACCAGTTTAACTGTCGCTGACTTTGCTGAAATGTTGCAGGCGGCAGTCAAAGGCATTCAAGTGATCGGTGAGCGTTCATTTGGTCGTGGTGCCGTGGTGGGGGATAAAACCCTGATTGATGCCCTAGTACCATGTGCAGATTCATGGTCTGCCAATACCGGCAAGACTTTTAAAGAAAACTTTGTCTTGGGTGCAGCGGCTGCGGTAAAAGGTGCAGAATCGACTCAAGAGATTGTGGCACGTATGGGCCGTGCCGGTACGGTCGGTGACCGTAGCTTAGGCTATCCGGATGCCGGTGCACATGGTTTAGGTGTGATCTTTAGCGACATTGCAGCACATATTAAATAAATCATTTATTAAAAAAGCCTCGAATCATCGGGGCTTTTTTTATTTCCGGGATACAGCCGGTGCTCAAGCAAGACAGCAGAAAGAACGTCTATTGAAATTTTTCTAGATACTTGTTCAGGTTTTCTTTGACCACGACCCTTTTATTACCCTTCATCTGTGCTTCACTCAAAATTCCTTCCGAGTCAACCACCACAACAGGATGACCATCCTTTTTCAAACGCGCCACGCCTTCAAATAACATGCGTGCGCCGACATTATGAATTAGGGTCAAATTGGTCAGATCCAGCACAATTCGTTTTTTGCCTTCCGGTTCATCTTCCAAAATACGCAGCAGCATTTCCGATTCAGTAAACTGCAATACGCCACGCAGTTCATACACCACCACATGATCGCGTTTTCCAGTGAGATAACGGTTTTGTAAAATGGTTTGTGCCGACGGCGTCCCTTCCATTAAATGTAGCCCCATTTCCCGGGATATACGTTCAAAGATATCGACCCCACGCGCGCTATGCCCATGTTCATCAATTCGTGGAGAAAATACGGCGATGCCCACCTGTCCAGGCAATACGCCAATAATGCCGCCTGCGACCCCACTTTTTGCCGGAATGCCCACCGTGGTCAGCCAGTCACCGGCAGCATCATACATCCCGCAAGTGAGCATCACGCTCAGGACTTGCCGCACCACAGAGCGATCCAATAATTTTTTACCGGTCTGCGGCTGAATCCCACCGTTGGCGAGTACCCCGGCAATCATCGCCAGGTCTTTGACCGTCACCTTGATTGAACATTGCTTGATATAACCATTGACAATCGCTTCTGGATCTTCTTCCAATACTCCTACTGTACGCAGCATATAACCCAAGGATCTGTTACGAAACGCTGTTTTCAGTTCAGAGGTATATACATCGGTATCAAAACTCAGTTCACGTCCAGCCAAACCGCTTAAAAAACGGCGCAACTGTTCCGCCCGGGATACTGTGCGTTTATAGGGAATCAGGGAATGGGCAGTAATGGCACCTGAATTGATCATCGGATTTTTCGGAATATTGGTGTCTTTCTCCAGTGAAATCTGGTTAAAGGCCTCGCCCGAAGGTTCCACGCCCACTTTTTCCATGACCTTGGTCAGGCCAACTTTCTGCAAGGCCAAGGCATAGGCAAAAGGCTTGGACATGGACTGCATGGTGAACTCAACCTCGTCATCACCGGTGGAATAGATCGTGCCATCTACGGTGGAGAGTGCCAAAGCAAACTTCTCTGGATCGACTGCTGCCAGCTCAGGAATATAGTCGGCCAAGGCCCCTTTATCATTGTCTTGGCAGGAAGTTAAAACATGCTTGAGATAGTCTGGCACTGGTGTTTTCATCGAATGAGCGTCTTCAAATTCACTATTATTTTTAATTAACATAGCGGTTTTTGACTTAAGTACCAGAGTGAAAAGGTAATTTTCTGCATATCTGTGTGATGGGTTGTGCACGCTTTGCGTCAGCTCCTCCAGAAATTAAATTGTAGGTTTGTTCTAATTTTCTTTTTCAGAGCGATCAAAAAAGGGCAATACTGCCCTTTTTATTGAGTCTGGATGATCTATTTCACCTTGGTTTTGCGAATCATTTTGTACAGGACTTTTGGCGAAATACGCGACACCAGTACCCCGAGTTTTTCTTTCTTGCCGCCAATCACGATATATTCTTCGCCGCTCTGCAAAGCTTGTACAGTTTGGCGGGCAAAATCTTCTGCGGACAGACCATTTTCAATCGCTTCATCTGCATGCCCTTGTGGCTTCCCTTGACCATTTAAAGCGTTCAGGGACACATTGGTTTTAACAAAACCGGGGAAAATCACCGATACGCCAATCCCCTGATCTGCCACTTCAGCACGCAGGCTGTTGGCCCACATATGAATTGCTGCTTTGGCTGCGGAATAAGACGCGCGATATTGTGTACCGAGCAAACCTGCAACACTGGAAATAAACACAATACGGCCGGATTTTTGTGCCAGAAAAGTTGGCAGTACGGTTTTGGTCAAAAATACCTGCGAGAAATAATCGACTTCCATAATGGCGCGTTCAGTCTGCATGGTGGTTTCTGCAATCAGGGCACGCTGACTGAGTCCGGCATTATTGATCAGCCAGTCAATCCGGCCTTTTTGTTGCACAACCTGCTCATAGGCATGGCGAACCTGACTTTCATCGGTGATATCAGCCGTGATGGAAATATGTTGATCCGGATTGATCAGGCTTTGGCGCACATTTTCCAGTTCTTCATGACGGCGCGCAGTCAATATCACCTGCGCTCCCTGTGCGGCACATTGCTGTGCAATCGCCTTGCCTATCCCTGAAGATGCGCCAGTAATCCAGACCACTTTTCCATTTAAACTTTCAACTTTCGCCATGAAATCCTGTTTCCTTTGTTTTAATAAATATGGTGCGGCCTTTCATCTTCCAGAAATGCCAGTAAATGCTCGAAATAATAACGTATCGTATCAGCATCATAGATATTACCGAGTTTATCAAAACGTTTATAGCCGAGCTGGGTGGTTAGGTGAATCACCCCATTTAAGGTTTTATCGACCACAACATTAAACTTCAACAGGTTTTTCGGTTCACGGATCAGACAGGTCACGCCCTGATCAACGACCTGGGTAAAGGCTTTGAGTGCCGGCGAGACATACTGATGATTGCCAGTTTTCATCTGATCCACACAACCCAGTAACTCCATCACCAGCATCTTTTCCACCGGATAACGCACAAAAACATCGCCGTCATGCGTATAGGTCATGCGATGCAGATAATTCACCATGGGCATGAGCCGTTCATTGCCAAATAAGGAAACCGACCAAGGCATATATTTACGTGTCGTCTCAATAATGTGCTGAATCACTTTTTCAGATTCACTGTCGGGAGATTTCGCGATCTGCACCATCTGACCAAAAATCTGGTCAATAATTTCACAGGCCATATCGGCCAGATTTTCACCGAGCGGTTTAGCCAGACTGTCTGGATCACCGGCATTTAATCTGGAATGAAGGTCGATAAAGCGCTGATGGGTTTCAGGCTGGATCTTCAGGGAAATGCTATAGCTCATCTTGTTATCCTTTTTAATCTTCTGCGATGAGTCGCGTTTTTTATCTTTGCATCATACGACGAGTTGCTCTGCATGCCAATTGTCTAAAGTTTGCATTTGGTTAAGCTGCCGCATCCACTATTTTTTTTGCTACAATAGATCCAATTTTTCATCTACTTTTGATCTGTTTAGACTATGACTGATTCAGCGCAAAATATCGCGACAACCTACGATCCGACCGAGATCGAGAAAAAATGGTACCAAACTTGGGAAGAGCGCGGCTACTTCAAGCCCTCTGAAAAAGGCGAATCATTCTGTATCATGATTCCGCCGCCAAACGTCACTGGTAACTTGCACATGGGTCATGGTTTTAACAATGCCATCATGGATGCATTGACCCGTTATAACCGTATGTCAGGTAAAAATACGCTTTGGCAACCGGGTACTGACCACGCCGGTATTGCCACCCAAATGGTGGTAGAACGTCAGCTTGGTGCAGAAGGCATTAGCCGTCATGACTTGGGCCGTGAAAAGTTCATCGAAAAAGTCTGGGAATGGAAAGAACAGTCTGGCGGTAATATTACCCGTCAAATCCGTCGTTTGGGTTCTTCTGTAGACTGGTCACGTGAACGCTTCACTATGGATGATGGTCTATCCAATGCGGTCAAAGAGGTATTTGTAAAACTGCATGAACAAGGTTTGATCTACCGTGGTAAACGCCTTGTTAACTGGGATCCAAAATTACAAACGGCGCTTTCTGACTTAGAAGTTGAGTCTGATAAAGAAGAAGCAGGTTCATTGTGGCATCTGAAATATTTCTTTGAAGATAAATCATTGCGCACGCACGATGGCAAAGATTATATCGTGGTCGCAACCACCCGTCCTGAAACCCTGCTCGGTGATACTGCCATTGCAGTTGCCCTGGATGATGAGCGTTATGCGCATCTTGTCGGCAAAAACATCATCCTGCCGATTACCGGTCGTAGCGTGGCAATTGTTAAAGATGAATATGTTGACAAAGAATTTGGTACAGGCTGTGTAAAAATCACCCCTGCGCATGATTTCAATGACTATGAAGTGGGTAAACGCTGCGAATTGCCAATCATCAACATCTTCAACAAAAATGCTGAAGTGTTGGCTGAGTTTGAATACATCGCGAAAGCGGGCGAGCAAATTTCTAAAACCATCCCTGCACCTGCGGAATATGTGGGCTTAGATCGTTTTGAAGCACGTAAAAAATTAGTTGAACAAGCTGAAGCTGAAGGCTGGTTAGAGCAAATCCAACCGTATACGCTTAAACCACCTCGCGGTGACCGTTCAGGGGTCATCGTTGAGCCGTTACTGACGGATCAATGGTATGTGAAAATTGCACCGCTTGCTGAGCCTGCAATTAAAGCGGTGAAAGATGGCGAGATTAAATTTGTACCTGAGCAATACAGCAACATGTACATGGCGTGGATGAACAACATCCAAGACTGGTGTATCTCGCGTCAATTGTGGTGGGGTCACCGCATTCCTGCTTGGTACGATGTAGATGGTAATGTTTATGTAGGTCGTGACGAAGCTGAAGTTCGTGCGAAAAACAATATCCCTGCCGATGTTCAATTAGACCAAGACGAAGACGTACTCGATACATGGTTCTCATCGGGTCTTTGGACGTTCTCAACTTTAGGTTGGACTGGCGATGAAGCCAAAGATAAAGAAAACTATTTCTTAAATACTTTCCACCCGACTGATGTACTTGTGACTGGTTTTGACATCATCTTCTTCTGGGTTGCCCGCATGATCATGATGACCATGCACTTCATGAAGAATGAAGATGGTACGCCACAAGTACCGTTTAAAACTGTGTACGTTCACGGTTTGGTTCGTGATGGCGAAGGTCAGAAGATGTCTAAATCTAAGGGTAACGTACTTGACCCATTAGACTTGATTGACGGCGTGGATCTTGAAACTTTAGTACAAAAACGTACCACAGGTTTGATGAACCCGAAACAGGCAGCGAAGATTGAAAAATCAACCCGTAAAGAATTCCCTGAAGGGATTCAATCTTACGGTACTGACGCAGTTCGTTTCACCTTCTGTGCACTTGCAAACACCGGTCGTGACATTAAATTCGACATGAAACGTGTTGAAGGTTACCGTAACTTTGCCAACAAAATCTGGAACGCAACACGTTTCGTGATGATGAATGTCGAAGGTCAAACTATCGGTTCAGAAGCACGTCAAGACCTTTGGGAATTGCCTGAACAATGGATCGTTAGCCGTCTACAAAAAGCGACTGCTGCGGTACAAACTGCATTTGCGACTTACCGTTTAGACTTAGCTGCACAAGCGATTTACGAATTCATCTGGAATGAATACTGTGACTGGTATGTTGAATTAACCAAACCGGTTCTTAACGATGAAAATGTATCGGAAGAGCGTAAAGCTGAAGTACGTCGTGTATTGCTTGCGGTGATGGAAGCGTCTTTACGTTTGGCTCATCCGTTGATGCCTTATCTGACTGAAGAAATCTGGCAAACGCTTGCGCCTAAACTTGGTATCGCTGGCGAAACCATCATGCTTGCGCAGTACCCAACTGCTGACGAAGCATTGATTAATGACCAGGCTGAAGCAGATATGCAATGGCTGCAAGGTTTGATTGGTGCGGTACGTAACATCCGTGGTGAGATGGGCTTAGGTAATGCACGCTTGTTGCCTGTTCTACTTCAAAACACCACTGATGCTGAAAAAGCGCAGATCACACGTATTGAAGCGTTATTCACTGCGTTGGCTAAAGTTGAGAGCATTACTTTCCTTGCGGACGATGAACAACCGCCATTGTCTTCTTCATCTGTAGTGGGTCATGTGTCTGTGTTCGTTCCAATGAAGGGCTTAATTGACCCTAAAGCGGAATTGGGTCGTCTACAAAAAGACTTAGACAAGGTTCAAAAACAGCATGACCAAATTGCCACTAAACTTGGCAATGAAGGTTTTGTCGCGAAAGCGCCTGCTGCGGTTGTTGAAGGCGAGAAAGTAAAACTTGCTGAGTTTGCTGATCAGTTAGCGAAAATTAAAGCGAATATGGAGCAGATTGCAGCGCTTTAATGTGTTGTTAGTTTGATCTAATTTGTAGTATAAAGGGCTGATTATTTAGCCCTTTATTATTAAATATAAAATTTGACGAAATTATTAGGGTCTGTTGACATTTCAAGTATAGAATTTACCCGATAAAGGTAGCCAAATAAATATACAAGCTAATACAACTGCCCCCTCATAGCTACACTTTAGCTTATCATATCGTGTTGCTATTCCTCTGAACTGCTTTAACCTACAAAATGCATTCTCAACTAAGTGTCTGATTTTATATAAATACCAATCCATATGATCATTATTTGACTGAGTATTTGATTTTCTTGGAATATTCGCTTTAGTTTTTTTCGCAGATATTTGTTCTCTTAATGATTCAGAGTCATATCCTTTGTCTGCACAACATACTTCCGTTTCACTCAAATCAAGTTTTTCAATCATTTTGGGAGCAATCTTGACATCATGTATCGTTCCATCGGAGATAATAATTTCGATTGGATTGCCATCCGCATCAACAGCTAAGTGTATTTTAGAACTATTTCCACCAATGCTTTTAGAAATATCCTGATCTTTTATTCCAGCAGAATGTTGGTGTGCCCGAACATGACTACCATCAATAAAAACCCATTCCATATCAGCATTTGAAGAAATTAATTTAAATATTTTCATTAACTTATCATTTTTACACCAACGATTATATTTTTTAAAGATTGAGTTATATGAACCAAATTCTTTAGGCAAATCACGCCATGGGCAGCCTGTTCTTATTCTATAAAGTATTGCTTCGACAAAATTTCTCAAATTAGATTTGAAATAGATATCAAAATTTCGGAAAATAGAAAGTAACTTAGACCAGTGTTGATCATTCAGTGATCCTAGACAAAATAATGGACAGCACATCCCTCTAAAGATAACGTAACTTTAATCTTTGGAGATTCAAGAAATGGCTAAACGTTTTAGTCCCGAATTTAAACAGCAAGCGATTGATTATGCACTTTCAAACTCACACGAGTCTGTAGCTGCAATCGCCCAGAAATTAGGTGTGGGTTATTCAACATTAGATAAATGGATTCGTGAAACCAATCCGGCAGGTTCAAGCAAACGTCAACTTTCACCAGAACAACAGCGGATCGTGGAATTAGAGAAAGAAGTCAAACAGCTCAAGGAAGCCAATGACATCTTAAAAAAAGCGCATGTGTACTTTCTAACAGATCATGCCAAGAAAAGTACACGGTAATTCAAGATCTAGATATGAATGAAGTCACCGTATCTTCTGCCTGTAAATACCTAGGTGTCAGCACTTCAGGCTATTATGCCTGGCGAAAACATCAAGCCAATACGGCACAGAAATATAATGACTTAAAAGCCGTATATTGGCAGCATCATGCACGATTGGGTGCACCTTCATTAGTACATGACATGCATGATTTAGGTTACAACATGAGCGAACGTACTATTGGAAGGATCCTAAAAAAGCTTGGTTTACGTAGCAGGATTGCACGTAAATACAAGCATACGACTGATTCAACCCATCGTTTGCCTACAGCACCCAACTTGTTGGATCGCCAATTTACAGCTACTCAGCCTAATAAAGTCTGGACAACAGACATTACCTATATCCGCACTAAAGAAGGTTGGTTGTATTTATGTGTGATGCTAGATTTATTTAGCCGTCGTATCGTGGGGTGGCAAACCAGCCATCGAATAGACCGCCAGTTGGTGTGTGATACGTTTAACTATGCAATGGCTCGTCAGGGTTATCCAACTGGTGTTATGGTTCATTCGGACCAAGGCTCACAGTACTGTAGTCGTGATTTTAGAGCGCTGTTACTGAAAAATGATTGTACTCAGAGTATGTCTAGACGTGGAAACTGTTGGGATAATGCAGTGACTGAAAGCTTCTTTCATACATTAAAAGGTCATGTGGTACATGGCAGTGTGTTTTCGACTCGAAAAGAAGCGAATGCTGTCTTGTTTGACTATATTGAAATTTATTACAATCGAGTCAGAAGACATTCTGCAAACGGCTGGTTAAGTCCAGAAGCCTTTGAACAGAAATATATTAAAAGTTTAGAGGGGCTGGTTGTCCACGATACTGTCTAGGATCACAGCATTGTACGAGGCATAGCGAGAAGTAAATTTGGTTTGGCGATTAAATTTTACTTTCTCGCTATTTTTTTGAACAGAAAATGTCAACAGACCCTAATAAAATTTCAGATAACTTTAAAGATAATTATTTCAATTCAGCACTACTTTCGGCTAGATATTTAAAAAAATCATTTACTAAAAATGACGAACCATCTGATAAATTTAAAAATATTATTCATGAAATACTATATAAGACCAATAGAGTTAATCGCGATTCAAAACTTATCGAAGTTATTGGTAGATTATGCATTCCTACTAGACTAAGAGCACATATAGATTCTATTATCACATATAATTTTGATGACTTAATCGAGCAAAAACTAAACTTACATCATCATGTAATTCCAAATGAATTAGAAACTTATAGTATAAAAGAGCTACCCATTTACCATGTACACGGATTTATCCCTGAGAATCCTAATAGCTATGATGATTATGTTGGAAATGAAATAGTATTCTCTGAAGATGGATATCATAAGATGTATTCAGATTCATATCACTGGTCGAACTTAGTTCAATTAACCCATCTTAGAGAAAAAAGTTGCTTAATGATTGGGCTATCAATGGATGATCCTAATTTAAGACGTCTTCTAGACATCGTTTCTAATCCATCTGTAGAAAGTAAACATTACGCTATACTTCAAAGAGTTAAAGAAATTTCTTTAATCAATGATACATCAACTAATGAAGAGATCAATTTAGCTAGAAATTTTTTACTAAGTCATCATCAACTACAAGAGGCAATATTCAAAGATTTAGGTGTAAATATTATTTGGTACGAAGAATACTCAGAAATCCCTGAAATCTTAGAAATGTTATTACATTAAATTTACTACCCTCACCCCAGCCCTCTCCCACAGGGAGAGGGAGCGCCATTTGATTTAGTGTCTGCATGGATTTCACAATGGAATTCCCTCTCCTCTCAGGAGAGGGTTAGGGAGAGGTGCTTTTATCCAATTAAAAAACCCTCTTCCCCCGCCTTCTCCCACAGGGAGAAGGAGCTTTCATCCTTTATTCACTTGCAATTCAATGCACACTTGCCATAAGTGTTCTAAAACCACATCCGTCCGCCCCAACACATCATGATTCCAATACCTTACAACGGTTAAACCCAATGCCTCTAAAAACTTGGTTCGTTCATCATCATATTCCACAGCATCATCCGCTCCATGCTGACTACCATCCAACTCAATCACTAAACCAATTTCATGACAGTAAAAATCTACAATATACGGCACAATCACGTGCTGACGACGGAACTTCAGATTCATAAAACGCTTGGCACGGAGTATTTGCCACATCATATTTTCAGCATCGGTGGCGGTGTGGCGCATGGTTTTGGAGAATTGTAATAGTTGGGGATCGAGCTTTTTATTCATAGGCTTATGTTTTTATTATTTTCTTTAGATTAGCAAATTTTATAACCTCTCCCTAGCCCTCTCCTAAAAGGAGAGGGAACGTTCATTATTAAATTAATTGATGGCATCTAATCAGTTACGACTCCCTCTGGGAGAGGATTAGGGAGAGGTGAATCTTAAAATAGCCCTCACCCTTGCGCACTCAGAATATATTCTGAGGATGCTCATCTCCCAAAGGGAAAAATCTTAAAGTATCCCATGCCTTAAAAACATCTCTAATCCACTCACTTTCTTGATATATTTTAACCGTTCCTTTTCTACTTTAATCTGCTGCTTTATGGCCAAAGTATCTTCATCAATCTGCTTATACAGGTCAGCAATTTGAACTTTCCCTTTCGCCTTTTTTACTGCAATTCTGGTTTTCGATGACCAAACTAACCTATTGATCAATGTATCAATTTGACCTTGTAATGTCTGACTTTGCGCATCTAACGCCAGTTGATAAAGCTTCATTTGCTCTGCAGTTAAACTCTTTTGCGAAGGATCTCGGTCTTGTTCAATCTGAAGCTGCATTTTCAATAAAGCAAATAAATCCTGCTTTTCATAAGCCTGATTGGCATGCTGCAACAACTCTGTCTTTTTTATTTTCTTGACATCATTCGCTTCACGGTCAGGATGAATGGCCGCAGCAATTTTTAAATACACGGTTTTCAATGACTGCTCTGCCAGCATTGCAGCCTGCGCTTGTTTTTCCTGCTGACGTTTTAATCTGGCTTGCTCACGTACGTGTTGAAAATGTTTACTATCCCATTCTTCAAATATATCTGTGTCGGCCTGATCGAAACCATTTTGATCTTCGGAAAACTCTTCTGGTGCATTGGTCTTTTTCTGATTTTTTCTGAGTTGGACATGTTCATTGAGCTGCTGATAGTAACTATCAATTTCATTGACCTTATGCGCTTCCTGCACCGACATTGCCTGTGAATCTTTTAAGTAAGCCGCCAGGGATTGAATTTTTTCATCCAGTACGACGATCTCGGCCTTGGAAAATTCTGCCTCATGCAGATGCTGCCACAATTGTTCAAGCTGCTCGAACAAAACACCATGCAATTCATGATAGACCGGTATGAAATTTTGCTGTGTATATTGTCGAATCTCTTCTTCAGCCTGCTGCCACTGTGCCAGCTCAAGCTTCTGCTGTTCAATTCTATCAATCAGGCGATCCAGCTTTTTCTGCTGTGTCGAAAGCGCTGTGAATGGCTGAATCATGGTTTTTAAATTGAAAGACATGATATTCAAAATAAGCAGGACAGATTATTAAGTTTAACGGTTTTATGAGACAGGTGTATGCCAGTTATCGACACAAATATACACCTTATGCAAATAAATTTTGTTTAATATCAAACAATATAACAATAACTTAATTTGTGACTGTGCTGAAAGGAGATTCAGATGGCAACTCAGGCAGATTTAATCTTTAATCAGGAACTCGCTGCATGGGTACAAGCGCTAGGATCTGTGTTTGCAATTTTTGTCGCCATTAGTGTGCCCTTATATTTAAATCATTTGGCACAAAATCGTGATAATGCCTTACAAGACATGCAAAAACAAAAATTCTTTGTCACGATGCTGCCGACACTTTATCGTATTCGCCGTTATAGTGCTGACTTCATTAAACAAATGCAGTTACATCAGCAAAGTACTCAAAATATCTTACATACGCTAGAAACTGAATATCTGGAATTAATTCCGGTCTTTTCTAAAGAACTGCATATATTTGTACATAGTCAAATTTATGACCCAAACCTGAATCAATTGGCATTTGAACTGTTTCATTCCGAGGAAATTCTGCAACAACATTTATTACAGCCTAAAAACCAGAAACAGCTCAAGCATCAAGCTTTACTGACCCAACATAGCCAGTATATTCATGATGCGAGCCATCAGTTAATTAAACAGATTGAAAAGAGCCATCACCTACAACCTTAAATTGCCTTTTCAGGCCATCAATGTGTAGGCGAATGGCGCAAACAAAATGATTATTCCACAATGACACGACCATTTAATGGCTGTACCGGACGGTTATTCGGATGCCCCATTAATTTGGAAAATTCAGCGATCTGTTTGGCTGAAGCCTGCTGGATCTCTTTTAGAATCAGCCAGCGCACACCTTCTGAGCAAGGTGGCGTGGTCAAAGAACCACTAAAGCGATAATAATCCAGATTTTTAGGCAGCAACTGATTGACAGGCTGTGGTGTTTTTAACACGACTTTTTCCCCCCGCTTTTTCGGCAAACGCTTCCACATCTGTTTTAGCATCTGGCTGTCCTGCCCCTGCTCAAACATCATGCCAACCACTGCCAGCTCACCATCAGCATTGGCATGGACAAAATGAATCTCTAAAGGATAACTTTTACCTTGAATCAGGTTCTCACTCGGACTATGCAAATGGAACTGTTTCAGTTCAAAACGCTCCCCATCCAGCTCCAGCTCACCACCTTCGGCAAAGTCCACCTGAATGGTATGACCTTTATTTTCAATGGCGTGAATCATGGTGTTATAACTAAATTTCAGCGGTTCCAGTTGTGCTTTTACCGTCCGCTCAATATTAATTGGCGACTGATTCGCACCATCACAGGCAGTATATTTCTGGCTTAAATTCGACCATTGTTCAGGCTGCATATAGCCCCAATTGGCATCTGCATAGCCTGCCGTACTCAAACCAAGCACTGTTAAAAATGTGAATATTTTTTTCACAATATTGTCCCTCTTAGAACCGTAATCAATAATTTTTCATTTAGAAAACAAATTTTTAGGCTTATGACTGCCTCATTTTTCAGAGCACAAACTACAGATTTTTACTTAATTTTGGTGAATCAATTACAAATTTCCAAACACTTAAGTCTATGAAAAGATAGAGTATTTATAAATTATTATTTAAATTTCAATAAGATAATCATTTTAGTGTGTTAAATCAACTTAGAATAAAGTGTGAGCTGAATCACAATTAAAGTGGTGAATATTTATGCAATATCTACATGAAACTTCTAGTTAGCTCATAAATAAATCTGATTATAAATTCGCTCTATTTTTCAATAATATATTTTATATTCAAAAGCTTACATAAAAACAGCAGTAAATAAACCTGCCACATTGCTAGACTCAGCTCAACACGTTATATAGGAACAGCTTAATGGATTGGGTCTCGATCTTTATTCATGATACGACTTGGAGCTTTGCATCAGAGATTTTGCTGCGTTGTATAGTCATGTATATCATGATTATCCTGTTTTTACGGCTGACCGGAAAACGTGGTGTACGACAGCTTTCCATCTTTGAAGTCGCGATCATTCTCGCCCTGGGCTCAATTGCCGGTGACCCGATGTTTACCGAAGATGTTCCCCTGATTCAGGCAGTTCTGGTGATGTCGGTGATTATCCTGATGTATCGCCTGACCACTTGGCTGATGATGAAATACCAATGGTTTGAAGACCTACTGGAAGGTAAACCGATTTATATTGTGGAAGATGGCCTGCTGGTCATTGAAGAAATTAAAAAAGGCAAAATGTCACATGATGAATTCTTTGCCGAAATGCGCCAGCAAGGCGTAGAACATCTGGGTCAGGTGCGTACCGGTTTACTGGAAACAGACGGTAAGTTCAGTATCCTGTTTTTCAAATCGGATGAGGTTCAGCCTGGGCTGCCACTATTTCCTAAAACCTGTTCGATCGTGGAGCAGGTGAAAGCAGACCGTTTATATGCCTGTATTTATTGCGGTCAGGTTCAAAACCTCTCCACAGCTGCACAACAATGTCCTCGCTGCAAATCAGCACAGTGGGCTGAAGCGATTAATTGTTTACGCATCACTTGAATTAAAGCTGATTCAGCCGTTGTAAATGCGTGAAAATTTCAGGTAGCTGCTGGATTTTATATTGGATTTCTTCGGCATCAGGATGAAAGCCCTGCATCCACAAGGCATGCATTCCGGCATTTTTTGCCCCTTGTATATCATTGATTGGATGATCGCCAATATATAAACAATGTTCAGGCAAGACGCCTAAACGTTGTGCAGTAATCTGGAAAATTTCTGGCTGTGGTTTGTTAAAACCCACTAAACCCGAACTGATGATTTCCTCGAAATAATCGGCAATGCCTAAACCTCGAATGGTATTTAAACGGGTGTCATGTCCACCATTCGAAACAATTGCCAATTGATAGCCTTGAGATTTTAATTGCTCTAGCACCTGCTTGACATCCGGTATTTCTACAGCGCAGCGACCAAACTGGCTAAACCAGAACTGTGCCAGCTCATCTATGCTGGGTGGATTTAACCAGGATAGCTCTCCTGTAATAATGCATAAGCTGCCGATGCACCAATACTGCCATGCGTTAGCAATTCCTTTTTAGGATAACCGCCATTATCGATGCGTCTTACAATCTCGATAATTTTTTCTGGTTCGACCTGTGCAAATGCAGACGCATAATATTCTGCCAGATAGCAGCTATAAGCTTGGGCCGTTAGATCACGATGGGTCAAGGTGTTGTCGAGGTCAAATAATACAGCTTGAATAGGCATAATTTTCAAAACGAAATGCTGAAACTTTCATTCATGGTAACAGCCCGAAACTTATTAGATCAGACATAAAATTGCTAAGTTTTGTTGTTTTAAGCATAAAAAAAGCGATGCCGAAGCACCGCTTTTAGCTTGTTATAAAATTAGAACTTGTATTCTAGACCTGTGCCAAGTACAGGCTGTTTAGTCTCTAATGAACCTTGTTCAAGCGTTAGATAACCAGCATAACCATATGCTTTGACTTGTTTAGAGAAAGCATAGTCTGCACCAACAAGAATTTGTTGAGCTTCAAAATCTGCTTTAGCAGTAGTGAATTCAGTGGTACTTTGACTATATTGACCTTTTACTGTCCAAGCTTTTGCATTTGGAA
Organism: Acinetobacter sp. YH12254; assembly: GCF_013417415.1. Lineage (NCBI taxonomy): Bacteria > Pseudomonadati > Pseudomonadota > Gammaproteobacteria > Moraxellales > Moraxellaceae > Acinetobacter > Acinetobacter sp. YH12254. The sequence goes on from NZ_VPEB01000006.1 coordinate 17,969, forward strand.
GGTTGTATTCCGCACCAATTAACCAAGCGTGTTGATCATCAATCAATGCAGCAGCAGCGTCATTACCTGCAACGGCTTCAACTTCGGAAGTTTGATAAAGTGCTTTAAGTGCTAAACTATTATCGAGGTTGATACGGCCGATTGCACGAATTGTATTTGCTGCTGCAAATGCACTGCCTGCCGCTCCTCCTGTAACTTCTGGAGCAGAAGCATTTACAAAGCCACGACCTGCGAAGTTCGATGGAATTGCTTTATCGTAACCAATACCTAAAACAACAGGTTTACTGTCATACACTACAGATGCTGACCATGCATCACCTAAACCACGACCTGCAACTTTAGCACCACCTTTAGAAGAGCTAATGCCACCAGCTTCACCTGTTGCTAATAGTGCAGTTGCTTTTAGTTTACCTTCACCGACTGCAAAGGCAGGCGCTTCATAGACTACAACATTATCAATACGGTTTTCGCCAGTAAAAATACCTGCAACATCTGCTTTATTGGCTACATAGTTATTGAAAGTATCAACTACTGAAGAAAGCTGTTTTACTGGCGTATCAATTTTACCCAGCTTTACTGTACCTAATTTTTCATCTTTTAGACCAACTAAAAGATTACGCGGTACAAAGGTATCAGTACTACCACCATTATCTACATAGAAGGTAAATTCAGCTTGATACAGTGCACTTAAACGGTCAGTTAGTTTTTCATCGCCTTTAAGACCAATAAATGAGTTGTTGCTGTTCAGTTCGACAACATCCCGATCAGACGCAGGTGACGCATTATCTTCAGGTAAGTAATCTACTGTCGCATCAATCTCACCATAGAAGGTTGGTGCTGCAAAAGTAGTCCCCGCCAAAAGGCTGAATGCGATTGCTGTTGCTAACTTAGTTTTCATCAAAAAGAATCCTTTAATTTATTTTGTAACAAATCATACACACGGTGCTTATATTACAAAATTATTAAAATTATATTTATATATTCCTTTTAGTACTTTAGGCTAATATTTAACCAAACGATTGATTATTTAGAAATTTTACACTTTTTCCTCAGCTTTCATCCATCGGAATATTGGCATCAGGCAGAAAAAGGCAATGATTAGGATACAATTTAAATAGGTTTGATAGCCCAATCTATCTCCTAAAATTCCACTGAGGCTATAAAGTCCACCACTGATCGTCGCCATAATTGAGACTTGAAAAGTAAAATCAGTCCCGGCCAGGTGCTTACGGCTGTATTGCATAATGAGCGTCAGCATCACCACCAACAACATGGCTGAAACCAGATCTTCTGCTGCATTAATAGTATAAATCAGCCAGTTTTCGACTTTAAGCTGGGCTTCATATTGTGCTGCCAGCCAGGCATAGGCCATTAAGCTCAGTATTTTGAGAATCGAAAAAGACATCAAACAAGAGCGACGCGAAAAAAACTTCAGGCAATAACCTGCCAAACCGGCCCCGATCAAGGCGGCACCTGCACCCAGCATGGTCACATATACGCCGATCTGGCTGAAACTCAGACCGAGATCGACCATTAAAGGCTTCAGCAAAGGGCCAGACAGCCCATCTGCAACTTTAAATGTCAGCAAGACCAGCAGCCAGCAACGCAAGCCTGGATGTGTATAAAAATACTGAAAATAGGCTTTGATTTTTATTTTACTGGAAGCGGTAATTTGCTCAGATGCGATCGAGCGATGCTGTGGCTCTTTAAATTTTAAAACAGGCAGTGTGTTTATAAAAACCAGTGCAGCCAAAAGCAAAAAAGTGCTTTGCCACTGCAACAGATCTAAAAACAGTAAAATCGCACCACCACCGACAATGAAACCCAAACGTGATCCAATCACCTGAAAAGTATTGCCCCAGTGCTGCTGTTCATTTTTCAGAATATTGACTGCCAGTGCGTCGGTGGCAATATCCTGTGTCGCCCCCACCCCATTCATAAATAATAACGCAATAAAAAAGGCCAATAGATAAACCGGCTGATCTAAAGCCTGAATGGGCAAAAAGGACAAGGCGATCAGCACTGCCACCGAGAGCAATTGCAGCGGAATAATCCAGCTTCGATAATGCCCTGTAGCTTTAGAGCCATAACGATCGACCAATGGCGCCCAAAACACCTTGATTGACCAAGGCAGCATGAGCAGGCCAAAACTACCGATCTGTGCCAGCGACACTCCTTCTGCCCGTAAGATCACCGGCAAAGCATGGGTCATAAATCCGACTGGCAATCCTTGCGCCCAATACAGGGAAAACAACACAATGTAAGTATTCCGCATATTCGGCATGCTGGGTCCTTAATAGGCAAAAGAAGCAGAAATCATTCAACAAGCTGGACATTTTGCCAATGAAAAAACCAAAGTAAAAGCCTAATATCATTAAAAATAAAGAAAAATATGTGTCAGGAAGAGAATTTAAGCATGACCAAAAAGCACTTTCCAGAATTACCTCCCTTGGTGCCCAGTCGAGGCAATCGACTCAGCCGTTATTTTTTTAAACGGATCTTTTTAGTGCAGGGCTGGCAGCTTGAAGGTGAGTTTCCCAATTTACCAAAAGCCGTTGCGATTATTTCTCCACATACGTCCAATATTGATGCCTGGTATGGTTTTATTGCACTCTTAGCTATCGGGTTAAAGGTCACTATTTTTGGTAAAAACAGCCTGTTCCATACCCCATTAAAGCCCTTACTTGAATGGATTGGGGTGATTCCGGTGGTTCGGGATAGTCCACAAGGTCATACCCAGCAGATCGTGGAAATCATCAAGCGAAAACCCCAGATTTGGGTCGGCATGGCACCCGAAGGTTCACGTAAAGCGCCAGAAAAAATCCGCAGTGGTTTTTATCATATTGCCGATCAAGCCGGCCTGCCTATTGTCATGCTGGCTTTTGATTATGATATTAAAACCATTCATATTCTGGGTGTCTATCAGCCGACGGGCGATTATGAACATGATCTGGTGCAGATTTATGCACATTATCAAGGCAAGATTTCGGCAAAAAATCCAGACTGGATTGCCAGGCCTTTACAAAAGCTGTTGAAAAAAGACTAGGCAAAATCCTGTTTTTTTGCTCTGATAGCCTATATTTTGATGATTTAGTGATCATTTCCTACAATGAAATTAGTGTCTTATGCTCTGATTGGCTGTCTTGGCCTCAGTCTGGCTGCATGTGATAAAGCCAGTAAAACCACACCGACTCCTACACCACTTCAGGCCCGCGAACCCGTGATTGCAATTGCACTTGGCGGCGGCGGTGCGAAAGGCTTCGCCCATATTGGCGTGATTAAGGTACTGGAGTCACACGGCATTAAACCGAAAATTGTCACAGGCACAAGTGCCGGCAGTTTTGTCGGCAGTCTATATGCCAGCGGCAAATCACCGTATCAGTTGCAGCAAATTGCCTTGAATTTTAAGGAATCGGACATCCGTGATTTAACCTTGAATCGGCAAGGGATTATTGCCGGACAAAAGTTACAGGATTTCGTCAACAAAAATGTGGCGAATAAACCGATTGAGCAGTTCCCGATACGGTTTGCTGCGGTGGCGACCCGCCTGGATACGGGACGCAAGGCAGACTTTATTAAAGGCAATGCCGGACAGGCGGTGCGCGCCTCTTGCAGTATTCCCAATGTATTTGTCCCGGCCACCATTGGCGGTCTGAAATATGTCGATGGTGGACTGGTCAGCCCGATTCCAGTCAAAACTGCCAAGGATATGGGTGCCGATCTGGTCATTGCTGTCGATATTTCTGCTCGTCCGGATGCTAGTAAAGCCCTGAATATGTGGGGTGTGCTGGATCAAACCCTGAATATTATGGGACAGCAAAGTATTCATGAAGAACTCAGTCAGGCCAATGTGGTAATCCAGCCTAAAGTTGGCCATATTGGCACCCTGGATTTAAAGGCCAGCAATCAAACCATTCTGGAGGGTGAAAAAGCAGCACAGTTAAAAATCCGGGCCATCCAGAAAATGATTACTGATTTCAAACAGTCCCCTGCTGCATTTAAAGCACCACGTGCTGCGAAATTCTAAGGTACGAATTTTTTATATTCATCTGAACCGGCATCTGTTACATTGGGCTTAATCACATAATGATGATTAATTAAACACTTAGCGATATAGGTCACGATATGGAATTTGTTATTGAACCCTGGCACTGGTTTGTATTAGGCGTTTTGCTGATTCTTTCGGAATTGCTTCTACCCGCTTTTGCTGCCCTGTGGTTTGGTATCGGCGCCATTTTAGTGGGCATTTTATACTGGATGTTCCCGATGATGGGACTGACCACCCAGATCCTGACCTGGATTGCTCTATCCATCCTCTGTACGCTGGCATGGTTTAAATTTATCAAGCCACTTTCGATTGATAAAACCAAAGCTGGTCTGTCTCGTGAAGCGACGATTGGCCAGATTGGTATGGTCATTCAAACCAATCTGGAAAATGAACAAATCAGAGTACGTTTCCCGATGCCGGTTTTAGGCTCAGATGAATGGGAATGTCGTACTCTGGATCAGGTTCAGGTCGGTGACCGTGTTCGCGTCGTGGATATTCTGGGGAATGATCTGGTGGTTCAACCCCACAGCACACATTATCAAAATGAAAAAGGTGAATAAGATATGTCTGGTGGAACTATAATTGTTATCGCATTTTTGGCCTTTGTGGCGATTACGATTTTTAAAGGGGTACGTATTGTCCCGCAAGGTTATAAATGGATCGCACAACGCTTGGGCAAATACCATACGACGCTGAATCCGGGTCTGAATTTTGTCATTCCGTATATTGATGAAGTGGCTTATAAAGTCACCACCAAAGATATTGTGCTGGATATTCCTTCACAGGAAGTGATTACCCGCGATAATGCCGTGTTACTCATGAATGCGGTGGCCTATATCAACCTGACCACACCTGAAAAAGCGGTCTACGGCATTGAAAACTATTCTTGGGCAATTCAAAACCTGGTACAAACCTCATTACGTTCGATTGTCGGTGAAATGGATCTGGATGATGCACTATCATCACGTGATCATATTAAAGCACGTTTAAAATCCAGTATTTCCGATGATATCTCGGACTGGGGTATTACCCTGAAAACAGTTGAAATTCAGGACATTAAACCGTCAGTCACCATGCAAACCGCGATGGAAGAACAGGCCGCTGCTGAACGTCAACGTCGTGCGACCGTGACCAAAGCTGATGGTGAAAAACAGGCTGCCATTCTGGAAGCGGATGGTCGTCTGGAAGCATCGCGCCGTGATGCAGAAGCACAGGTGGTTCTGGCTGAATCTTCACAACGTGCGATTGATATGGTGACTTCGGCAATTGGTAGTAATGAGATTCCGGTTGCCTATTTACTCGGTGAGCAATATATCAAGGCCATGCAAGATATGGCCAAATCACCGAATGCCAAAACGGTGGTCTTGCCTGCAGACGTGCTGAACACGATTCGAGGCGTGATGGGTCGTCCGCCTCAGTAAAAATTTTCATTTTCAAATCCATAGGCAGCGTATTCGCTGCCTATTTTTCGTTTAAACACGAAAATCTCAGCAAAGATTTGGAATTTATGCTTAAATTTCGCGTTATTTTTTGAAATCCTTTGGGCTTTGATGCCAGATCTGTGTTTCGCCACAGCATTTATCATCAACATAAGTCCTTATTCGATTACTGTCCAACTCGAAAATGGATACCGTATGAGCTCCCTAAATCCAACGTTAATTACCTTTCTTTTTTATATTGTCGCCATGGTGGTGATCGGCCTGATGGCTTATCGTGCGACCACAAACTTTTCCGATTACATTTTAGGGGGCCGTCGTTTAGGTAGTTTTGTTACTGCACTTTCCGCTGGAGCTTCCGATATGAGTGGCTGGCTGCTGATGGGCCTGCCCGGTGCAATTTATCTTTCTGGTTTGTCGGAAATGTGGATTGCCATTGGCCTGATTATTGGTGCCTGGTTAAACTGGTTGCTGGTGGCTGGCCGTTTACGGGTACATACGGAAGTTCAGCACAATGCCCTGACCCTTCCAGATTATTTTTCCAATCGTTTTAACGACCAGAAGAAAATTTTACGTATTGTATCGGCTTTTGTGATTCTGATTTTCTTTGCGATTTACTGTGCCTCAGGCATGGTAGCAGGTGCGCGCCTGTTCGAAAGCATGTTTGAAATGTCCTACACGACGGCGCTCTGGATCAGTGCCATTGCCACCATCAGTTATGTATTTATTGGCGGTTTTCTGGCAGTTAGCTGGACCGATACCATTCAGGCCGGCCTGATGATCTTTGCGCTGTTGCTCACGCCAATTGTGACCCTATTGACCTTCTCTGATATGTCTCAGGTCACTCTGGCGCTTGAAACGGCACGTCCACAGGCCATGAATCTGGTCGGTGACTTAAGTACGGTGGCTATCCTGTCGCTACTGGCATGGGGCTTGGGTTATTTTGGTCAGCCACATATTCTGGTGCGCTTTATGGCGGCAGATTCAGTCAAGTCAATTCCAAATGCACGCCGTATTGGTATGACCTGGATGATCCTGTGCTTAGCTGGTGCCGTGGCTGCCGGTTTCTTTGGTATTGCTTATTTCCAGCAACATCCGGAACTGGCCAGTATGGTGAATGCCAATCCTGAAACTGTATTTATGGAATTGACCAAAATTCTGTTCAACCCATGGATTGCCGGTATTGTCCTGGCTGCGATTTTGGCTGCGGTAATGAGTACTTTAAGCTGTCAGCTTCTAGTCTGCTCAAGTACGCTGACAGAGGATTTTTATAAATCCTTCCTGCGCAAAAATGCATCTCAAAAAGAACTGGTTTGGGTTGGCCGTTTTATGGTGCTGCTGATTGCCCTGCTGGCAATCTGGATGGCGGGTAATCCTGAATCGAAAGTGCTGGGTCTGGTCGCTTATGCCTGGGCCGGTTTTGGTGCTGCATTTGGCCCGCTGATCATTCTGTCCCTGTTCTGGAAACGCATGACTTTGAATGGTGCCTTGGCAGGTATGATTATGGGTGCAGTGATGGTGATTTTATGGAAAAACCTGTTCGCAGCAACAGGTGTCTATGAAATTATCCCGGGCTTTATCTGCTCATTCATTGCCATCATTGTAGTGAGCTTGATGGGTAAAGTACCTACGGCTGAAATTACCGATCGTTTTGAACAGGCTGAACGTCTGTATAACGAAACCAAATAAAATTAACGATCAAAAAAAGCGGACTTTAAAGTCCGCTTTTTTAATACCTGAACAATCACTCAAAATAAAAACAATGAACAGATTCAAGCATTTTAATTTTTACGCTGAAGTAAAAACTGGGTGATAGAGATCAGCTCTGCCGCCTGATCATCAAAATGAGCAAGTGCGGCTAAGGCCTGATCATGCAATTGCTGTGCATAGGCTTTGGCCTGTTCCAGCCCCATCAAGGCAGGATATGTCGATTTTTCTACCTGCTCATCCTTGCCAGCTGTTTTACCCAACACTTCGGTATCAGAAATAATATCCAGAATATCGTCCTGCACCTGGAAGGCCAGACCAATCGCCTGTCCAAACTCACGCAGCTTTGGAATCGCCAGATCTGTACCTTCAAAGATTGTGACCGCCGCCATCATGATCGCAGCACTCATCAAGGCACCGGTTTTATTACGATGAATGGTTTCTAATACGTCCTGATCAATTTTTTTGCCTTCGGACTGCAAATCCAACACCTGACCATTGACCATTTTCGAAGAGGCTGTGGCCAGAATCTGCATTTGTTTTAGCACAATCGAAGCATCTACCGCAGGACCTTGATCAAACAGACGACTGCCTAAAATTTCAAAGGCCATCGACTGTAGAATATCACCTGCCAAAAGCGCGGTATCTTCACCATAAGCCACATGACAGGTCGGCTGACCACGGCGCAGCAAATCATTGTCCATACACGGCAGATCATCATGTGCCAGTGAATAACAATGGATAAATTCAATCGCAACCGCCGCACGGCGTACCGCCGCGGTATTCTGATTCGGTTTTAGTGCTGCTGTGGCATAGCATAATGCTGGACGAACACGCTTCCCTCCCAGCATCACGGCATGATGCACCGCCGACTTTAAAGGTTCAGGAATGGCAAAGGCATCTAGGGCTGTCAGTAAATCTTGTTGAATACGATGTTGTGCTTGAGTCAATGCATGGATTGATACGTCAGTAATAGATGACACATTTGCCTCGAATACATAGTCCGGAAGGATGAAAATAACAAGTTTGAGCCACTTGTCCTGATAAGCACTATTGTACCTACAATCGCCTTGAATTTTCAGCTTTATCTGTGGATTGATTTAAAGCAGCAATAGATATCAAAATATGTTCCTCCACTAAAAAACCACTGCCGCGACAGCGCTACTGTCCCAGAGTTGAAGTGCTTGGATTTATCAAGTGCCTGTGGCAGAGATGCCACACATTGCCCATCACCACAGGACGTTGTGTATGGGCAATAAGAGACCTTTGCCTACCTTGGGTCTTTCCAAAGTAGGATTTCACCTGCACAAATCCATTTAAACTTTTAAAGGAAAGATGAGGCTGGACAATATCTACCTCTAAATATAAACAAGTTTAGATATTTAAACGTATTCTCTGATAGCTTTTATTACTTCCTACCATGCCAACGATAGCTGAGTCAAAATTTTGGCCAGTAATGGTCACAACAGTAATTTTCTCAGGCTAAATAATGGGTCGGCAAATCAAACTAGAGCAAAACATCTTCAGGAACGCGTACCCAACCTTCCATCAACACACGTGCACTGCGACTCATGATGGCTTTCTTCACTTTCCACTCTCCATTTTCCTGGCTTGCTTGTGCACCGACTCTTAAAGTCCCCGAAGGATGGCCAAAACGCACGGCTTCACGCTCTACACCGCCTGCCACCCGATTCACCAGAGTCCCCGGAATGGCTGCCGCCGTACCAATGGCCACCGCAGCTGTGCCCATCATGGCATGATGCAGTTTCCCCATAGACAAGGCGCGAACCAGAATATCGGCATCTGCTTCGGCAATAACCTTGCCACTTGATGAGGTATAAGTTTTGGATGGCGCTACAAAAGCGATTTTTGGGGTGTGCTGACGGTTAGCTGCTTCGCTAATATCCTGAATCAATCCCATCTGCTTCGCAGCATAAGCACGAATGGTTTCAAACTTTGCCAGCGCTGCCGCATCATTATTCATATGATCCTGAAGCTCGGTGCCGTTATACCCCAAATCTCCCGCATTCAAGAACACGGTGGGAATGCCGGCATTAATCATGGTGACTTCAAAACTGCCAATATTGGGAACTTCCAGCGTATCGACCAGATTGCCTGTCGGAAACATCGAACCGCCTTCGCCATCATCATCGGCAGGATCTAAAAACTCGATCTGTACTTCGGCTGCCGGAAAAGTCACGCCATCCAGTTCAAAATCGCCCAACTCCTGAACTTGACCATTTCGCATTGGTACATGCGCAATAATGGTTTTTTGAATATTGGCCTGCCAGATGCGGACTGTACACAGCCCATTTTCCGGAATACGTGATCTATCAATCAGAGCATTAGAAATGGCAAAAGCTCCCACTGCTGCGGTGAGATTACCGCAATTACCACTCCAGTCCACAAAAGGACGGTCAATTGACACCTGACCAAATAAATAATCTACATCATGATCGGCCTGCTGGCTTTTTGACAGAATCACGGTCTTGCTGGTACTGGAACTGGCGCCGCCCATACCATCGATCTGTTTAGCATAAGGATCTGGGCTACCAATCACGCGCAGCAGAAGCTGATCACGAATCCGGCCGGCCTGTTGTGCTTCTGCGGGCAAATCATCCAGCTTAAAAAAAACGCCTTTACTGGTGCCTCCACGCATATAGGTTGCAGGAATCTTGATTTGGGCTGCAAAACTCATGAATTGTTTCATCCTTTGGCTTGTCTTTGTTTTGGTAAAAGTTATGGAATACTTATGAGAAGAGTATAATCGCTTTAAAGCCAAGGAAGTTCAGTGCTCCGACCTAAGTATAAAAAATCAGCATTCGTATCAGAGCAAAAAAACAGGAAACTCATCAGTTACAATGTCAATAAAATTAATATATTGATTCAGTTATCTTTTATTTAATTTATTTTTATAATTTTTTATTATAAATCTGATAATAATATTTCATTCAAAGTCTTGCACTAGGTTTCTGAACTTTGTTCCATTACAATCTTTATACTTATTTTTTCCATTGTCGGGCTGAACACTTTGAATAACGAGTCTTCACAACTTCAGCGTGGCTTAAAGAACCGTCATATTCAGTTGATCGCCATGGGCGGTGCAATTGGCACAGGCTTATTCTTAGGTTCCGCACAGGTGATCCAATCTGCGGGTCCTTCTATTATTTTGGGCTATGCCATTGGTGGCTTGATTGCATTTTTAATCATGCGTCAATTGGGTGAGATGATTGTTCATGAACCTGTCGCAGGTTCATTCAGCCATTTTGCTTATAAATACTGGGGCAAGTTCCCCGGTTTCCTTGCGGGCTGGAACTACTGGATTTTATATATCCTGGTGGCCATGACCGAACTTACTGCCGTTGCGAAATATATTAACTATTGGTGGCCTTTTATTCCAGCTTGGGCATCGGTACTGTTTTTCTTTATCGTGATTACCCTGGTCAACCTCGGCAATGTGAAATTCTACGGTGAATCAGAATTTTGGCTTTCAATCATTAAAGTGACTGCGGTCGTTTCCATGATTGTCTTTGGCTTGTACCTGATCCTGACTGCAGATGCATCATCAGCTGCATCGTTTAGCAACTTATGGACTGCAGGTGGCTTCTTCCCGAATGGCTTTGAAGGTTTATTCTTCATGCTGGCCTTCCTGATGTTTGCCTTTGGTGGTATCGAACTGATTGGTATGGCAGCAGCAGAAGCTGAAAATCCAGAGAAAACCATTCCGAAAGCGATTAATCAGGTGGTTTTCCGTATTCTGATTTTCTATGTCGGTGCATTAACGATTCTGTTGTCGCTGGTGCCTTGGAATCAGCTGGAACTGGGTGGCCTGGATAAAAGTCCGTTTGTGATGATTTTCAGTCAATTGGGTATTGGCTGGGCTGCACACTTACTGAACTTTATTATTCTGACAGCAGCACTGTCAGTTTATAACAGCGGTATGTATGCCAATAGCCGGATGCTGTATGGTTTAGCACAGCAAGGAAATGCCCCGAAAGTCTTCATGAAAGTGAATAAGCAAGGTACGCCAATTCCTGCTGTATTGTTCTCTGCCGCGCTGATTTTCGGTTGTGTACTACTCAACTACTTCGTGCCTGAAGATGCCTTAAGTCATCTGATTTACATCGTAGTCGGTGCATTGGTATTGAACTGGGCCATGATTACGCTGACCCATCTGAAATTTATTCAGAGTATGAAAAAGCTCGGACAGAAAACATCGTTCCCTGCGCTGTGGTCACCTGCAAGCAACATCTTGGTACTGGGCTTTATTGCAACTATTCTTTACATTATGTGGACACAAGGATTCCAGGAATCGGTCTATATGATTCCTGTCTGGATTGTGATCATGTTAGGCCTGTTTAAGTTGCTTAAACCGAAAAATAGCTAATCACGTTATTTAAATGAGATTTGAAAAAGTTATTGCTCCAGCAATAACTTTTTTTTTGCTTTATTTTGCAGTACATTAACCGTTCTTTGCGCCCTTAGCTTAACTGGATAGAGCAGTTGCCTCCTAAGTGACCGGCGTGGGTTCGAGTCCCGCAGGGCGCACCATCCTTTCAAAATGTGATCTATACTTCAAAAAATTAGCGTTAATCTTCATATTTTTAGAATATTTTTTATACAAAAAGTCATTTTTTCTTCATTATTTTATTTCTTTTACTTTCAAATACTTATTTCAAAATGAGGCTATTTTTTGGTGTAAAAACTCTATTTTGGTGCTTTTTTAGACTAATTAGTTTTTTCTAGAGCATTTACTCTTATTTTAATTGTGGTATTTTTGGCACATGGAGTAACAAATGATTACGGTTTATTAACCGTTATCTCCAAAAAATCAAATAAGTGCAAACAACAACGCTAGATATAAATTTGTACCTCAAGGAAAGACGTAAATGAAATTAAAAACATTAACTACTGCAATGATTTTAGCAACGTTACCAATGACAGGCGCATTTGCTGCAGCTATGGATCGTTCGGGACAATCTATCGCAGCGTTTTTACAACCAGGTAATTACTTTGAGGCAGGCATTTCTGTATTAGACCCTTCGGTATCTGGTACTAGTTCAACTGCTTTAGGGGGCCAACCAACCGGTGATATGGCAAGCGACTACTACTTCCCATCAGCAGCTTTAAAGTTCCAAGTTACTGATAATTTTTCTTTTGGTCTTCTTTATGACCAACCATTTGGGGCTGAAGCAGAATATTCAGCACCAAATTCTGTTGGTAGCGCATTTTCATTTGGCGGAGAAGGTACAGCAGCAGAAGTAACAACTGAAAACTTAACTGCCATTTTTGGTTTTCAACCAACGGAAAACTGGAACATCTATGCTGGCCCTGTTTATCAAACAGCGAAAGGAAAAGTAACACTACGTGGTACAGCCTATAATGCTTTAGGTACAACACTTGCGTATGACGCAGATATGAAAAAAGATGGTGCTACAGGTTGGTTAGCAGGCCTCGCTTTTCAAATCCCTGAAATTGCCTTAAAAGCATCTTTAACTTATCGTTCAGATATTGAGCATGAATTGGCAACTAGAGAAACACTAGCTGGTGCTGATCCTTTTAATGCAACTAGAAATGCAGTTTTCGGCTTAACTTATCAAGGCGCATTGGCTCAAATTCCAGCGACAGTTCCATCACCAACTAGAGAGCAAATGGCAGCGGGTATAGCAGGACAAGCTCGTGATGCTATCAGTGAATTTACACCAGGCAAAACATCTGTAACCACGCCTCAATCTGTAAATCTTGATTTCCAAACTGGCATCATGGCAGACACTGTGGCATTTGCGAATGTTCGTTGGGTAGATTGGAAAGGTTTTGCTATTAGACCAAATGAATTTGGTCAAGTGTTAGATGCATTATCTACCTTACCGGGTCAATCTGCCTTGGAAGGTGGAAATCTTGTTGAATATAATGAAGAGCAATGGTCAGCTACTGTAGGCGTAGGTCGTAAATTTAACGATAAATGGGCAGGTAATGTTTCTGTAGGTTGGGACTCAGGTGCTGGTAATCCTGTAACTACACTTGGCCCAACAGAAGGTTACTGGAATGTAGGCCTTGGTTTACAATTTAGCCCAGCGCCTAACTACTTTATTGCTGGCGGTGTGAAGTACTTCTGGCTAGGTGATGCTCAAGCTTTAACAGTTGCTAATCCAAATGTAGGTAACTTTGAAGATAACCACGCTTTAGGTTATGGCTTAAAAATGGGTTACCGCTTCTAAGTTCTCCTAAAATAAAAAACCACCTTCGGGTGGTTTTTTATTGTCTCATTCTATTTTTATACACTTGCATATTATTCGATTATTTTACCATCAATTAAAATTAATAATTTTTTAGTTCTTTTGCACTATTTTAAACAATTTAAATTTCATATTTTTCATAAACTTAAATTAAAAAATATAGTATAAATACTCTAAGCAACCCCTTTCCTTAACCGCTTTAGTTCATTTCTTCGGCAAAGCTGAGCATTTACTCTTTTTAAATTTATGTTACTTTTCCAGCACATTTTTGTTACAGATGGCATCAGGGAACGTACCATGAAGCTTAATAAAGTTTATTTAGCTATTTTACTTAGCACTTTACCTCTTTCTGCTGTTCAGGCAGCAGGCCTAGATCGTTCTGGTCAGTCTATTTCTGCCTTTTTACAACCGGGGAATTATGCAGAAGCAGGTATTTCTGTCTTAGATCCAACGGTAAAAGGTTCTTCTACAGTCACTAGTTTAGAGGGCGAGAAAATCAGTGATATGGGTGAAGACTATTATTTCCCTTCTGCAGCAATTAAAGTACAAGCGACTGATAAAATTTCACTTGGTTTAATTTATGATCAACCTTTTGGCGCAGATGCAAAGTATTCTTCAATTGCAGGTTCATTTGGTGATGGAGTAGAAGGTACTTCAGTTGAAGTAGATACTCATAATTTAACTGCATTAATTGGCTATCAACCTACAGAAAACTGGAATTTTTATGCAGGTCCAGTATGGCAAACTGTTGAAGCCGATATTTCATTACGTGGTGCAGCTTATAAAGCATTAAGTGGGTATAACATTAAAATTGAACAGGAAGAAGCTTGGGGTTGGCTGGCAGGTTTTGCTTATCAAATTCCTGAAATTGCTTTAAAAGCTTCTGTTACATATCGCTCCGAAATTAAACATGATGCTAAAAGTAAAGAAACTTCAACATTATATGCTCCAGCAGGTACCTTACTCCCGGTAACTGTTGATCTCAGAAATATCAATAGTGATGTTGAAGCAATAACTCCACAATCAGTAAATATTGATCTTCAAACAGGTATTGCACAAAATACTTTAGCATTCGCCAACTTACGTTGGGTGCATTGGGATAATTTCGCAGTTAGCCCACAATTACTGTCGCATCCTATAATTAATCAAAACTTAATTGACTATTCTGATGATCAATATTCAGCAACTGTGGGTCTAGGTCATAAATTTAATAATAAATGGTCAGGTACAGCAGCTGTCGGATACGATTCTGGTGCAGGTAATCCTGTCACGACTCTTGGTCCAACTGAAGGTTACTGGAGCGTGGGCTTAGGTGGTCAATACAGCCCTGCTGAAAACTATTTTATTCAAGCCGGTGTTAAATACTTCTGGCTAGGTGATGCTAAAGCAAAACGTGGTACAGATATCGTGGGTGATTTTGAAGATAATTATGCACTCGGTTATGGCATGAAAATCGGTTATCGCTTCTAATAAATCGATCTCATAAAGAAAGGGCGCTATAAGCGCCCTTTCTTTTATTCCAATGTACTTAAAAGATTAAGCCGGAATGTCACGCACTGAAGCATTACGAATCGCTTCTTTTAATGCTTCATAGCCACGAATTGGCGGGAATTGCGGAAATTCCGCAATGACATTTTCAGGTGCATCAAACAGGAAACCAGCATCTGCTTCGCCCAGCATGGTTGTATCGTTATAAGAATCCCCTGCTGCAATGACACGGAAGTTCAAACCATGTAACGCTTTCACTGCTTGACGTTTTTGATCTGGCTGACGCAATTTATAAGCAGAGATCATGCCTGCTTCATCCGTTTCTAATTTATGGCAAAAAATAGTCGGCCAATCCAGTTGCTTCATGAGTGGATGTGCAAATTCATAGAAAGTATCTGAAAGAATAATCAATTGAAAATGCGTACTGACCCATTTTACAAATTCTTTTGCTCCTGGGAAAGGCCCCATTTCTGCAATCACTTCCTGAATATCGTTCAAGCCCAAACCGTGCTGTTTTAAAATATTCAGACGTTGGGTCATCAGTACATCATAGTCAGGAATGTCACGAGTCGTCGCTTCAAGCTCTTTAATACCGGTTTTTTTGGCAAAGTTAATCCAGATTTCTGGAACCAACACGCCTTCTAAATCTAGACATACGACTTCCATGAACATTCCCTCTAAGTTGTATTGAAAAAATTTTGCACTATCATAGCTGAAGCAACAGATTTTGTACTGTACTTTTTTAAATCTATTTTTTTCATAAGTATTTATTTTTTAGTGATAAGTCAATTAAATCAATTCTATTAAAATAGAGGTGAAATTAATTAATATAGGCCATGTCCTTTCCAAGCCTATATCGCCAGGATTCTCATGACCATCATTCCTACTATTGATCGTATTGATGCACTTGCATCTGAATATGCAGATAAATCGCCCAATGAAATTTTGGCACTTGCACTGAGCCAGCAAGGTGAAATTGCGATTTCATTTTCTGGTGCTGAAGATATTGTATTGATTGATATGGCATCGCATCTCGGTAAACCGTTCCGGGTATTCAGTCTGGATACTGGCCGTCTACATGCAGAGACGTATCAGTTTATTGAACGGGTACGTAAGCATTACAACATCGAGATTGAAATCTGCTTCCCTGAAACGGATGCAGTACAAAATTTAGTGACCACCAAAGGTTTATTCAGTTTCTTTGAAGATGGCCATCAGGAATGTTGCGGTATACGCAAGGTTCAACCGCTACGTAAAAAACTGGCGACGCTGGATGGCTGGATTACTGGTCAGCGCAAAGACCAAAGTCCGGGTACACGCAATGAAATTCCTGTGGTTCAGGCAGATCCAGGTTTTTCCGGTCCGGGTAAGCAGCTGATCAAATACAATCCTCTGGCCAACTGGTCCAGTGCAGATGTCTGGAGTTATATCCGCATGATGGAAGTGCCTTATAATGCGCTGCATGAAAAAGGTTTTGTTTCAATCGGCTGTGAACCCTGTACCCGCCCTGTCCTGCCGAATCAGCATGAACGTGAAGGCCGCTGGTGGTGGGAAGAAGCCACGCATAAAGAATGTGGTCTGCATGCCGGCAACTTGCAAAAATGATCTAGCATAACCATCGACTCGTCGGTGGTTTTTTCATAAACCAATCATCTACAGAAAAATCAGTACCTTTCCGTGGCAAAATCGCTATACTTTGTAATGTCAATATTAATAATTCTAACAAGGTTGTTCGGATCAGAGCAGCTGAAGAAAGTGCAGTGAGGCAATCTACGCTATGCGTCCATTACATCCAATTGATTTTATTTTCTTAACTTTAGAGAAACGGCAGCAGCCTATGCATGTAGGTGGGCTATTTTTATTCCAAATTCCCGAAAATGCACCAGCTTCCTTTATTCAGGATCTCGTCACTGATATTCAAAACTCCAAATCATCGCCGATTCCACCTTTTAATAATTATTTAAACGGCCTGTTTTGGGATGAAGACCAAGAATTTGATTTAGATCACCATTTTCGTCATATTGCCCTGCCGAAACCGGGTCGTATCCGTGAATTGCTCACTTATATTTCACAAGAACATAGTGCGCTGATTGATCGTGCCAAGCCTTTATGGACCTGTCATATTATTGAAGGGATTGAAGGTAATCGTTTTGCCATGTATTTCAAGATCCATCATGCGATGGTGGACGGAATCGCCGGCATGCGTCTGGTCGAAAAATCGCTGTCGCATGATCCGAATGCCAAGAGTATTGTACCGCCTTGGTGTGTGGAAGGGCCACGCGCCAAACGCCTTAAAGCACCTAAAGTCAATGCTTTTAAAAATGTCCTGCAAACCATTAAAGGCCAACTAGAATGCGCACCACGCGTCGCTTATGAGCTGTCTCAGACCGTCATGAAGGATATGGGGCGCAATCCGGATTATGTGTCCAGTTTTCAGGCACCAAGTTGTATTCTGAACCAACGTGTCAGTGCTTCGCGTCGTTTTGCGGCACAATCCTTTGAATTTTCACGTTTACGGCATATTTCTAAAGCATTGGGCGTCACGATTAATGACATGGTACTGGCCATCTGTTCAGGTGCACTACGTGAATATTTACTATCACAAAACGCTTTACCGAAAAAACCATTAATTGCTATGGTTCCGGCCTCGGTTCGAAGTGATGATTCGGATGTTTCCAATCGCATTACCATGATTCTGGCCAATCTGGGCACCCATAAAGAAGATCCTCTGGAACGTCTCAAAATTGTACGTGGCAGTGTACTGAGTGCCAAGGAACGTTTTAAACGCATGAATGCCAATCAGATTTTAAATTATAGTGCCTTTGTCTATGGTGCAGCCGGTCTGAACATTGCATCGGGTTTAATGCCGACGCGCCAGGCATTTAATGTGATTATTTCCAATGTACCCGGCCCTCAGGAACCGCTATATTGGAATGGTGCACGTCTCGAAGCGCTTTATCCAGCCTCAATTGTACTAGATGGGCAGGCTTTAAACATTACCATGACCAGCTATCTGGACAAACTGGAAGTCGGCTTAACCGCATGCCGTAATGCCCTGCCGAAAATGCAGAATCTGCTGACGCATCTTGAAGAAGAAATCCAGCGTTTTGAACGAATTGTAGATGGTGAACCTGTCCCAAAGTTACAGGCGGTGAGCTAGCCGCAGATCAATAAATAGAATATATAAACTGAAAAAAGTGTTGATCATTTTTGCCAGTCCTAGCGCACATAATTAAGGGGCTCATAGAGCCCCTTGGTTTTATTTTTTAACATCGTTTTAAATTTATTTTATATTTTTGGGATGATGCATCCATTTTTGATTGCCTAGAATTTATTTCAATCTGCACAAGATTCTGTATCGGTAGCATCAGCTTTTGATCGTACGACACTGTTGTAATAATTGATGGCAGGCATTGCGAATCATGCTGGCGGTAATCTGGACTTCATTACCGCGCTCATCAACAATATATCCTGCATGTACAGTCTTTGGTTCTAATACGTGTTTTAGGCCTTTATTAATTACTGCTTTACTCATATTCATAACACACTCCTTTTGCTAAGCCTGAAACTGGGAGAAACGGCTTTGGCTAATTCATGCATCTAGTATTGTAAATAACAGCACCAATGTAAAATTTCAGATGTAACAAGTGTTTAACGATATTCTGTTACAATTTCAGCTGAGAATGATATCGTATTGCTCTTGCGTATACAGATTTTCTACTTGGAACTTAATCACGCGATTAATGAAATGCTCTAGATCAGCGACTGCTGGGGCCTCTACTGTTAGTAAACGATCAATTACAGCGGGATGCGCGACAACAGTAAAGCCACTCTGCGACTCATAAGCACGTGCATAACGCAGAATTTCTCTGAATATTTCGTAACATACTGACTCGGCTGTTTTGACATAACCACGTCCCTGACAAGTCGGACAGGATTCACAGAGTAAATGTTCCAGTGACTCACGGGTGCGTTTCCGGGTCATTTCCACCAGACCCAGTTCAGATACCTGAGTAATCTTGGTTTTAGCATGGTCACGTTCCAACATGCGCTCAAACTGTTTCATCACTTCTTCACGATGCTGCGCTTCCTGCATATCAATGAAATCAATGATGATAATTCCACCCAGATTACGCAGACGCAACTGACGTGCAATGACCTGAGTCGCTTCCATATTGGTTTTAAAAACAGTGTCTTCCAGTGAGCGACCACCAACATAAGAACCGGTATTGACGTCAATGGTGGCCATGGCTTCGGTCTGATCAATCATCAGATAACCGCCCGATTTCAATGCGACACGAGTTTGCAACGCCTTTTGCAGATCTTCTTCAACATTATATAAGTCAAAAATTGGACGCTCGCCCGGGTAGTGCAGTAAGCGGTCTCGCATATTCGGCACAAATTCTTCGACAAACTCTTGCAGCTTGGCGTGAATTTCACGTGAATCGACGTAGATTTTTGCAGTTTCTTCATTGGCCAGATCACGAATGATCCGTTGTGGTAAAGGCAATTCTTCAAAAATCAGGGAGGGAACTGCAATAATCTTCTGCTTACGCTGGATATATTCCCAAAGCTTGGCCAGATAAGCCATATCTTGGGCAATGGCTGCTTCTTCAATACCTTCAGCAGCGGTACGTACAATCACTGAGCCTGGCAGCTTATGCTCGGCCTGAATCCGCTCAATAATCGAACGTAAACGATTGCGCTCTTCCTCAGATTCAATTCGCTGCGACACCCCAATATGATTGCCATAAGGCATCAGCACCAGATAACGCGAAGGAATAGACAGATCCGTGGAAAGACGAGCACCTTTGGTGCCCAGCATATCTTTCATCACCTGAACCGTGAGGATTTGACCGGGCTGAAGCAGTTCAAAGACATTTGGGGTGGGCTGCTGGCGCGGCCAGACCATATCATTGATATGCAAAAATGCCGTTCTGGACAGACCAATATCCACAAACGCAGCCTGCATACCCGGCAAGACCCGTACCACTTTGCCTTTATAGACATTACCGACCAAGCCACGCTTGGCTGTACGCTCGACAAACAGTTCATTGACCGTGCCGTTTTCAATCAACGCGACCCGACATTCCATCGGCGTGACGTTAATCAATAACTCGTCAGACATAATTACACTCAAAACATTATAAAAATTCTTTTTATCAGCAGTTAATTTAGTGCCTTAACTGTCTGTAATAACTGTACGGTTTCATAGAGCGGCAAGCCGACCACATTGGAATAGCTGCCTTGTATTTTTGGAATATAACGTGCTGCAATTCCTTGAATCGCATAAGCCCCGGCTTTCCCCAGCGGCTCACCTGTGGCCCAGTAACTTTCCATGTCTGCGGCACTCAGGATTTGAAATTCGACCTGCGTACGTACCACTATACTGTATTTTTCATCTTTTGTACGAACACAGACACCGCTATAGACATCATGCCACCGACCGGAGATTTTTGTCCACATTTCAATGGCATGTTGCTTGGATTCTGGTTTACCCAAAATCTCACTATCGACCCCCAGACTGGTATCCGCAGCAATGATGATTGCATCTGGATAACGCTCGGCCACTGCATCAGCCTTGGCTCGTGCCAGACGTTCAACATAAGCCGCGACGGATTCACCTTCACGCACAGATTCATCGATATCCGGACTGTAGATATCAAAGCTCAGTCCGAGCTGCTGTAATAACTCACAACGCCGAGGTGAGCTGGAAGCGAGAATTATATGCGCCATTTTTTCAACATATAATAGAGGACAGGCCAAACCAGAATACTGGTCAGCATTGGAATCCAGTGCCGGGCAAAAGAAAATTGCACGCCTGCCACAATCTGGGCAAAAAAGATCATCAGCAAATGCGCAACAATTGCCAGCCCCGTAATCACCCAGAGATTATTAAAGGTCAGGATACGGCGTTCACGAGTCAGGAATCGGGCTAAAAAGGCAATAATAATAAAGCTGAGGGCATTCAGACCTAAAGGTGCGTCCAGCAGCAAATCAATAAAAATACCGGTACCAAAGGCAAACCAGATCCCACACCAGGTCGGCTGACACAACACCCAGAATAGCATCACCATCAGCATGAACAGCGGACGCCAGCCCGAGAGGGTATAAGAAAGTGGATAGACCATCAAAATCGAAGCCACGATCACCGAAATGACGATGGCAAATAAGGGATCACGATGCTTTCTGGATTTCATCTTAGCGATTGACATGCGGTTGCTCCATCGCCAATGAATCGGAAAATAACACCACCACATGATGACCACCGGCCAGCTGCGCGGCTGGCGTTACATCAATCTGGGCAAATTCACCTGAATTATGTCGTTGTACTTTGGACACCTGCCCCACCAGATAACCTGCCGGAAAATGTTGGCCCAAGCCGGAACTATAGACTTTTTCCCCGACCTTGATATTGGCACTGGTCGGTACATATTCCATTTTCAAACGTCCCAGATCACCCGTCCCCGAGACAATGGCACGCATTCCGGTATGTTCCAGACGCACTGACAATGAATGTTCTTTATCAGACAACAGCATGACCCGGCTACTATGCGGATAGACATTAATAATCTGTCCCATAATCCCCTTGTCATCCAGTACCGTTTGCCCGACTTTCAGCTCGTTATTTGAACCCCGGTTGATCACAATGATATGTCTTAAAGGATCGGCATCGGTGCCAATCACTTCCGCAATTTCAATACGCCCGTCAATGATCAGTGGTGTATCGAGCAGACCGCGCAAACGGGTATTTTCAGCAGAAAGTTCAGAGATTTTTTGTAAGCGAACTTGCGCCTGCAACAACTCAGCCTGCATCGCGGTATTTTCCCGACGCAACTGAACTTCAGACTTGGTTTGTTGATTCAACCACTCTCGCGACAATACCGGATAACTGGCCACAGCATAAATAGGATTATAGGCCGCGTACAGGACATCCCTTGCAGGTTGTACAACATGTGGCATGCGCCAATCAAAGAAAAGCACCACCAAGCATGTTACCAATGCAATGATAAAAGAGCGAAAAGATGGCGGTTGTCGAGAAAACAGATGTGCTTGCACCCGCCGAATCCTTTTCTTAGCCTACGAATAACATGTCATGATTTGGATTGTCGAAAAATTCGAGTACCTTGCCACCACCACGGGTTACACATGAGAGTGGATCTTCTGCCACCACAACCGGCAGGCCGGTTTCTTTGGCCAGCAGCTTGTCTAGATTACGCAGCAATGCACCACCACCGGTTAACACGATACCGCGTTCAGCAATATCCGAAGAAAGCTCAGGAGGTGTGTGTTCTAGTGCTGATTTCACCGCAGACACAATGTTTTGCAAAGGATCTGAAATGGCTTGAGTCACTTCGTCTGAGTTAACCACAATCGCACGTGGTACACCTTCTGCAAGATTACGGCCACGAACTTCAATTTCAAGCGGTTTAGCACCTTCATCTGGCAAGGCCATGCCCACTTCTTTTTTGATCACTTCTGCCGTGGTTTCACCAATCACACAGCCATGCGCCTTACGCACATAGTTAATGATCTGCTCATCAAAGACATCACCGCCAATCCGTAAAGAATCTGCATAGACACAACCCTGCAGGGAAATGATCGCAATTTCAGTGGTACCACCACCGACATCGACCACCATTGAACCACAGGCCTGCTCAACTGGCATACCTGCACCAATGGCCGCTGCCATCGGTTCTTCGATTAAACGGACATCACGTGCACCAGCATTAAATACCGCTTCACGAATAGCACGACGTTCAACCAGCGTCGATTTACATGGTACACACACCACCACACGCGGTGCCGGAGTAAACAGACGGTTTTCATGTACTTTGCGAATGAACTGATTCAGCATGGTTTCAGTGACTTCAAAATCCGCAATCACCCCATCTTTCATGGGGCGGATTGCTGAGATATTGGCTGGGGTACGACCTAGCATTTGTTTCGCTTCAAGACCTACAGCGGCAACAATTTTATGTGAACCACTATGACGGATAGCTACAACCGTGGGTTCATTTAATATAATGCCTCGTCCTGGCGCATAAATAAGTGTATTTGCAGTACCTAAATCAATGGCAAGATCTGGCGAAAACAAGCCTATTAGTCGTTTTAGAATCACGGGGACGTTCTCAATTAAACTTTATATGGACGCAAGGTGGCAACTTTAACTAAATGTGATGATTTGGACAAGTCAATCGCTTATCATAACGCATGATAATTTGAATTTTTTTAATACTGATTAGGTAATATTATGTCTACATCGGATGCACAGCATTCTGCAGATTTAAGTGCAGAAACAGTTTCAGCCATTGCCCACCTTGCAAGGTTATCTCTCAATGATACGCAATCTGCTGAATATGCTCAAAGTTTAAATAAGATTTTAGGCATGATGGACACATTGAAAGGCATCAATACCGACGGAATTGAACCGCTGAAGAGCCCTTTCGACCATCCTCAGCCACTACGTGAAGATGTGGTCTCAGAAAGCAATCATCGCGAGCAATACCAAGCAGTTGCACCTGCTGTTCAGGATGGTCTATACCTCGTACCGCGCGTGATTGAGTAATTACTACCCAGTTCATTCTTTTTATTAAATTAAACGTAAAGAATTATTTCTCATGACAGATTTACATCGCTTATCCATTCGTGAACTCAGTGAAGGTCTGGCAAATGCCCAGTTTTCATCTCGCGAATTGACTGAACATTACTTAAAGCGTATTGCAAAAATTGATGCTCAAGTAAAATCATATGTAACCGTTACGCCT
The DNA here is from genome assembly GCF_013417415.1 of Acinetobacter sp. YH12254. Lineage (NCBI taxonomy): Bacteria > Pseudomonadati > Pseudomonadota > Gammaproteobacteria > Moraxellales > Moraxellaceae > Acinetobacter > Acinetobacter sp. YH12254. Next base: position 41,652 of record NZ_VPEB01000006.1, read on the forward strand.
GAATTGGCATTGGCAGAAGCTGATGCGGCTGACACACTGCGTAAGGCAGGTGGTGCAAATGTGTTAACAGGCGTACCAATCGCGCATAAAGACATTTTCTGTACTCAAGGCATCAAAACCACTGCCGGTTCTAAAATACTGGACAATTTTATCTCTCCTTATGACGCCACCGTTGTCGCGAAAGGCAAAGCTTCGGGCCTGGTGACTTTGGGTAAATTGAACATGGACGAATTCGCCATGGGTTCGACCTCTGAAAACTCATATTACGGCGCAACGGCTAACCCTTGGAATTTAGACCATGTCCCTGGCGGTTCTTCAGGTGGTTCAGCAGCAGCTGTTGCAGCGGATCTGGCACCCTTTGCTACCGGTACTGACACCGGTGGCTCTATTCGTCAACCTGCGTCATTCTGTGGCCTGACAGGACTTAAACCGACCTATGGCCGTGTGTCGCGCTTCGGTATGATTGCCTATGCATCATCTTTAGACCAAGGCGGCCCGATGGCACGCTCGGCGGAAGACTGTGCCTACCTGATGAACGTGATGGCCGGTCATGATGCCAAAGATTCAACATCGATGAATCAAACCGTAGATAACTATGTGGCGAACCTGAATGATACATCCGTCAAAGGTTTACGCATTGGTATTCCAAAACAGTACTTTAATGTTGCCGGCCTAGCTGAAGATGTTAAAGCACGTGTCGAAGAATCATTGAAAAAGTTAGAAGACCTGGGCGCTACGCTGGTTGAGATCGACCTCAACATGACCGAAAGCTACGTTCCGACTTACTACCTGATCGCACCTGCTGAAGCATCCTCTAACTTACAACGCTTTGACGGTGTGCGTTATGGCTACCGCTGTGAAAATCCAGTGGACTTGATGGACTTGTACAAACGTTCACGTTCAGAAGGTTTTGGTGCAGAAGTGCAACGTCGTATCCTGATTGGCACATATGCGTTATCCGCGGGTTACTACGATGCATATTATGTGAAAGCACAAAAAGTACGTCGCCTGATCCAGCAAGATTTCCTTAAAGCCTTTGAATCTGTCGATGTGATTGCTGCGCCATCTGCGCCAACGACTGCCTATAAAATTGGTGCGGATTTGACTCCGGTTGAAATGTACCTGGGCGATATTTATACACTTGCAGTGAACCTGGCAGGTCTTCCTGCGATTAACGCGCCTGTTGGTTTTGACCAGAACAACTTGCCAGTTGGCTTACAGTTGATTGGGAATTACTGGTCAGAATCGCAATTATTGTCTGTGGTACACCAGTATCAGCAAGCAACTGATTGGCATACACAACGCGCGGCAATTGCTGAGGAGAATGCATAATGGCTCAAGCTCAAAACAATTCTACAAAAGCGGCTAAACCAAAATCTAACCTGATTGAGGGTTGGGAAGTCGTTATTGGTATCGAGATTCACACTCAGCTTGCCACCAATACCAAAATTTTCTCAGGTTCATCGACTGTTTTCGGTAATGATCCAAACACCCAAGCCAGCCTGGTTGATTTGGCCATGCCGGGCGTATTGCCGGTATTGAATAAAGAAGTGGTGGATCTTGCGATTCGCTTTGGTTTGGGTATCGATGCCTATATTGATCAGGCCTCCGTATTTGCGCGTAAAAACTATTTCTACCCGGATTCGCCAAAAGGCTACCAGATTAGCCAGATGGACAATCCGATTGTGGGCTTGGGTCATATCGACATCCAGCTTGAAGATGGCACGGTTAAACGGATTGGCGTAACCCGTGCGCACCTTGAGGAAGATGCGGGTAAATCGATTCATGACCAGTTTGAAGGCATGTCCGGTATCGACTTGAACCGTGCCGGTACGCCACTGCTTGAAATCGTTTCTGAACCAGATATGCGTTCGGTTGAAGAAGCGGTTGCTTATATTAAAGCGATTCATACGCTGGTGCGCTGGTTAGGCATTTCTGACGGCAACATGGCGGAAGGTTCGTTCCGTTGTGACTGTAACGTGTCTTTACGTCGTCCGGGTCAACCCTTCGGTACGCGTTGCGAATTGAAAAACCTCAACTCATTCCGTTTCATTGAACAGGCGATCAATGTTGAAATTGAACGTCAAATGGAAATTCTGGAATGGGACGGCACCATTGATCAGGAAACGCGTTTATTCGATCCTGTGAAGATGGAAACGCGTTCAATGCGTTCAAAAGAAGAAGCCAACGATTACCGTTACTTCCCTGACCCTGACTTGTTGCCTGTGGTGATTGCGGATGAACAAATCGAAGCAATCAAAGCCACCATGCCTGAGCTGCCTGCGGCACGTCGTGCGCGTTTTGTGGCGGACTTTGGCGTGACTGAGTACGATGCTCACGTTCTAACGCTTACTCGTGAAATGTCAGAGTTTTATGAAGAAGTCGTGAAAGCTGCTGGCGGCGCTGCACAAGGTAAGATTGCTGCAAACTGGGTGATGGGCGAATTCTCAGGGGCGCTCAACAAAGCAGGCCTAGATCTTCAAGATTCTCCTGTTTCTGCGGAGAAACTGGGCGGCATGATCGCACGTATTGTCGATAACACCATTAGCGGTAAGATCGCGAAACAAGTGTTCGGCTTTATGTGGGAAGAAGGCAAAACTGCGGACGAGATTATTGCTGAAAAAGGCTTGAAACAGGAAACTGATACAGGCGCGATTGAAGCAATTATTAAGGAAGTGCTTGCCGCCAACGAGAAGATGGTTGAAGAGTACAAATCTGGTAAAGAAAAAGCTTTCAACGGTCTGGTTGGTCAAGTGATGAAAGCGTCTAAGGGTAAAGCCAACCCTGCGCAAGTGAATGAGTTGATGAAGAAATTGATTGGTTGATCTGATCTTTCTTTAAAAGAAAACCCGCTTTAGAGCGGGTTTTCTTTTTATTTATCACTTATAATTAAGGTAATAATTTTTTCGAGAACTAAAATAATGCAAAGAGGTATTATTATTCCTCCAGCCTTAATGAAATGTGATGTAGAAAAAAATAGTGTCTTTATTGAAAGGTCATATAACACTCAAGAATTACAATACTTTTCTTTGTATTGGGACAAAATAGCGATACCTGAACAACGAGCTATAAAATTAGGACTTCCTTTCGAACAGGATTATGTTGAAGCAGGGATTTTAGAGCTTGTTAAGTCCCCATTTAACTCAGGCGAAATGGCAAATATACTTCAAAAATCTCATACATATGTGGCTAATATAAAACTTCAAGATCCTGAAAATGATTGGACTCTCGTAAATATGCTCGACTCCAAAGACAATGATCCAATTCAATATAGTAATAAAGATGTTTTAAAAGTTGAGCTAAGAAAATTATTACCTGTTCCGCGAAAAGATATAGCTATTCACGATTTATTAGATTTCAAAACACAAAGAAATGCTGAATTGATAGCATTACATAATTCTTTAGATGAGATATATGAAAAAATATTAAATAGCGAAGATAAAGACTTAAGAAGGAAAAAAGAATTTTATGATCTAAAAGTAGCAATTCATAACTTAGACAGAACTCTCACTGAACGTTTTCGCTTTACCTCTCGAGTCGATCATTCAGTAAGTTTAGAATTTAATGAAAGTGTATTAGCTGAAATGATAAAAACTGGGATTATTGATATTGCTTCAACTACATTTCCTGTTTTAACTATTGCTAATACATTAAGATCAATGCTCAAGTTTAAATTTTCAAAAGAATGGACTTTAAAATCTGCTGAAGGCAATTTAAAACTCGATTACTTAGTTAGAGCTAAGCAAAATAATATTATTTGAGTTGGGTAATTTTTATGGCCATCAAAAAAGTAACCTCAATCGCCAAACTCGAAGACTTAGGACGCATTCAGCTGTCTAAATCCTTTTTCATGCGTGATTTCCTTTATAGCGAAATCGCCAATTGGTACGGTGTACCCAACTTCCCAGATCATCCTGACATCGCCATTCGTACAGGAACAGAACTCTGCCAACAACTGCTCGAGCCACTACAACAAAAGTTTGGACGTATTGCCATTCGTTCAGCTTATCGCTCACCAAGCGTGAATCAACTCGGCAATGAAAAAGGACATAACTGCGCAACTAATGAGAAAAACTTTGCCAGTCATATTTGGGACTATCCCGATGTAAAAGGCTATGGTGCGACGGCGTGTATCGTTATTCCATCATTCTTAGAATTGTATGAAAAAGACCAAAGTAATTGGCAACAACTTGCTTATTGGATTCATAACAATTTGAACTATAGCCATCTACAATTTTTCCCAAAACTCTGTGCATTTAACATTGGTTGGCATGAACAGTCTGCACGGGACATTTATAGTTATATCCAGCCAAAAGGCTATTTATTACGGGGTAAAGCGGTGAATAAAGAATTTGAAAAGTTTTATCCTGATTTGATTTAATCCCCCTAAATCCCCCTTTGAAAAGGGGGACTTTGTCACGTAATCAAATTGATACACGTAGTTCCCTCTCCTTTTTTAAAGGATGAGCGTTATAACGCGCAAGAGGGAGAGGATTATTAAAAGACTCCCTCTCCTGAGCAAGTTTTAAAGCACTACTTTAAAATGCAGCGCAAGCGGTTACTAGCAAGATTTTTATTATTTATACTATAAAATCAGAAATATCCAAGCAAAACAAAAATGACACCTGAACTATTACTTACCATCATTCAAACCCTCATCGGATTATTTGCTCTGGTCATTATCATTTTACTGATAATGATCAAATGGCGTAAACGACTATCCGCAGCTCAGCCTGTACCATATAGAAAACAGCGCGGTTTGGGCTTAGCAGATGGGCTTGAATTTATTTTCTATCCTATTTACTGGCTGATTAAAATCATTATCGCTATTTTCAAATAAAACCAGCTTACCCTCTTACAACCCCAACTTATTCAGCAAATCTGGTGTCAAAAAAGTCTGTGCCACACGATTTAAATCGATATAACGCAGCACACCTTTAAGCTGATTATTGATTTCAGGATTCTTTAAAATTTCCTCACCTGTGGTTTTACCCAAAGCCTGAAAACTATCGCCCACAGCCTGTAAACCTTCAGCTTGAATCACCGCCTTGGTCTGTGCTGAACATTGCTCCACTAAAATGCGCTGCAACACCGTCCCTAGATTCTTGTCTAATACTTCCTTTTGAGTTGCGGTTACATTGCTAAAAGCCTTTAAATCGGGATGATTGCCCAATGCCACAAATGTCCATTGCAAGACCGTGGTTTTATCAGTGGCTGTAGTGGACTTCATCAAACAGTCACTCAGCTGATCGACCGTTGGGCCAGCCATCGTAACCTGTGCTGCTCCCAACAATGTTGCACCTAGAAAAAATAAACGAATACGAGAAGAATTTTTTAAACTCATCACCACTTCCTTTTAATATGACATCAGCATTTTGGCGCTGAAAATAGTTTCTTTGTATCATGTAAAAAGGAAATATACTGATAGAACTCTGTAAAACCTGAACTGGATTTAAAATTAATTCAGATGAAAAATTTCATCCCATCATGCTATTCATTAGATGGTGATATTGATCGAGTAAACTTAGCGTTATTATTCAAATTCAAACAATAAAAATAATCATGATGACTGCAAACACCTTCAACAGCATCCTTCCTTGGAGACTGGTTGTGTTCTTTAGCTTGACCGTATTGTTATTGATCCATCCTGTTTTTCGAAGATGGATGTTCGAATCGCGCGACCTGCCCAGCAAACGCAGTCGGATCTCATCCTCTATATCCGACCTGATTGAACTGATTTTTTATCCCATCTTCTGGTGAATCAAAATCATCATACGGATTCTGGATTAAATGCGTTTAATTCAGTGCTTATTTGATCTGTCTCAACATATTCTTCGCCCCACTATGATTATAGTTATTAGACAGATTCTGTAGCACACGCTTGGCCTGAGTTTTAGCATTCGGGAAACGGTTGGCATAGGCCGGAATCCCGTTCAAACAGCGAGCAACCAGCATACCAGATTCGGTATAAACCCGAGTTCCCTCAGTCCCCTGCAATTTGCCATAATTGTAGGCACGCTGCGCATTATTGCAGGCATTATTCAGGTTCTTGCCACTATTAATATCACGGCGTGCTGCCACATAGAGCTTCATCTGCTGCTGTTGGGGTGTTTCTACCACTGAAGCTCTCACGGGGACTACCCTCGTCGCGATCTGTTTTTTCTCTAACTCTTTTCTTTCTAATTCCTTTCTCTCTAATTCTTTCCTTTCCTGCTCTTTACGCGCTGATTCTTTAAGTTCATTCGTGCTCTTCGTTACAGGCGTTTTTATCGATGCAGCAGTCTTTTTCTGGGTAGCGACAGTGTTCTTATTTGCAGCAAGGTAAAAGTTTCTTGCCTCAGTCGCACTCATCAACTTGGTCAGCAATCGAACGCTACGGTTCTGGCTGGTTTTATCGACCTGTCGTTCAGAAACCGGCTCGATCGAGACGATCCAGCTTTCAGCCAGGCCATCCATACGACACTGATAGGCGCCGCTTCCCTGTACCACACCTCGGTTTGTACTCAGGCGTTTGCGTTGGGCAAGATCTGCCACGGCATTAAAATTACTTCTATACAATAGGGAAAATTTACCGCCTTGTTCATGACAATATTGCGTCAGGATCGAACGCGGATACATGGCCTGAGTGCTGTTATTTTTCTGTGCTTGCCCCCAAAGATAAATATAATCTTTTGCACTGCCATCACGTTGATTCAAAGCCCGCTTGGCGATTAGCTCTTCCGGACTGGCAAAAGGATGTAAAACCCCTGATTTCAGCCGACTCACGCTATTACATCCCGCCAAGCCTATTGCCCCTATTATTAGAATTATTACGTTTAGCTTCACAGCAAATATCTCAACCCCAAATTCCCGTATAACATAGCCTAAATAGCAGCAAACAACAAACACAAGATGTTGATAAGTATCAAATTTAAAAGATAAAAAGGAGGCACATCATTCACAACCCTATACATTATGCCAAGCCTCAGCCTATAAAAATTGAGATAAGCATCCTTCTGGCGCGTAGTTAAAGGATAAATAACAGCGGGATTGAATCAGAAATAAATAGAACACCACATAAAAAGCCGAAGAAAGATAGCAATCTTTCTTCGGCAGCTTATTCAAGATAATGGTACAGATCTTTATTATCATGTGTAAAAAATTACTTTTTACCCTCTATAGCATTGTCTGAACAAGATCAGCATCAGAATAATTTCCTCAACGTACACTTCTTATTTTTATACGTTAAACCGCTGGAAATTAAACTCCATCTTCGCTGGTCATTAAGATTCTAATCAGGAAAACCAGACCTGAATACCCCTATATTGGGATATTTTGCTCCTATTTGATCTGATCTAACCAACGGTCAGATCAAGCTTTTCGATTAGATATTAACGTCGATTTAGATATAAAAAGCCAAAGATAAAATCATTTGGCTTTTACAATCTAATGGGTAACTTAGAAAAAATTAATCCAGATGGGATTCAAATGCTTTTAAACGTTTATAGATCGACATCAGCTCAATAATGGTCGGCCACGATAAAATCAGATATTGGAAGGACTCACGTACTTTTCCAAATACATTCAGGATTTGCATCATCAAACCCAGGGTGATCGTTCCTGCTGCAATACTCGGAAACAGGATAAATAATCCATAGATATTGTCTAACTGTAAGTACCAGATCCGGACCAGGTTGAAATAGGCATAGTGAAAATACAGACGGAAATAATTCCAGCGTACCCGGCTAAACAGTTCTTGCAGTGTCAGCGGATGAGCCCGATCAGCATGATCCTCTCCGTACACCAGTTCTTTACGGTAAGCAGCCTCGACTTTCTGGTTATTAAACTCCAGTCCTGGCAGTTTCATCCCGACCACCATCAAAATGACGGTACCCAATACGGCCCATCCAATAGAAGCCCACATTAAAGCATGCGGTATTTCTCCCACAATTGGCAGAACCTTTACATGACTTGAAAGCTGGTACAGGATAGGCAGAAACGCCATCAATAACATCAATGCTTCAATCAGGGAAACACTCAGCTGTTCCGTGGTTTTGGCAAAGCGCATGGTATCTTCCTGAATACGCTGGGATGCGCCTTCAATATGACGCAATTGTTCCCAATGTGCCGTGTAATAGTTATTCATCGCGGTACGCCAGCGGAACACATAATGGCTGACGAAAAACATATTAAATACGGCCAAAGTGACGTAAATCATGGCGATATAGATAAAGGTTAAAGCTTCTTGATAGAGAAGTGAAACATCTCCGCCACCGCTGCCTAGCATTTTCTGGATCTGGTCATAAAACGGGCTATACCATTCATTTAAAACGACATTGACCTGTACTCCAAACCAGATATTAAACAGGATAAAAGCCGAGCCCCAGACTGACCAACGCTGCCATGGATGTTGTGCTTTCCACGTCCAGAAGAGAGCAAATATGGCAGTGGCAAGAAAAAACCAAAGGTAGAACCAGAGAAACTTGGCTGACCAGAAACGACTGATACCGATAGCGAGACTTTCCTCAGAATAGCCTTCAGGGAAACCCAAATAGACTCCCCATCCTGATCCGCCAGTATGCCAAAGCACAAGATTAAGGATAAACCACAAAATCAGGCTGCTAAAAAACCAGACAGGTTGCGGAAAAAATGACTTGAACATGCTGACCGAGTTCTCCTTCTATATTTGGGTCATCCAAATGACGCCTAGTTTATTCTTATTTTAGACTTTTACTGTTATAAAGCATTAATTTTCAATTTAGTTTAAAAAATAACATAGCGATGCATAGTCCCTTATAAAATTTATTTTTATAGATTTTCAAAACGTATTTTTCTCTTAATGAGTCTTTTTATTCTTGATCAGCCTATCTAAAGCTCCAGAGGCAATCAGGCACATGAATCATCAAGTTTTTGCCTTATGTATTTTTAAATCCTGTACATCAGTACGGCCTATCTGTTTTATTACAAACGAATATAGCTTCTTAAGGTTCTATAAATAGAATAAAATCAAATACTCAATAATGGTTTTATAGATGTTTAGATAAAAGGTTTTGCTGCTACTGAAGTAAATAAATCATTGACCCAGTTCTCATTTTTCGCAGAAATAGTTAAATTTTCAAAAATCATGCTATGATTTAACTCTCGAAAAGTAATCTTATTTTGGAATAAAACTATGGAAAGTTCGGTAATTGAATTACTTAAACCATTGACCTTAGAAAAGGAAAATTGCACCCCGATTATTTTTGAGGCAGGCACTGTTTTGAAAGTGGTCATGCAGACTCCCACCAGTCTTTTGGTCAGTAATGATGATGACTTTAACTTCACAATTCCTTTAAAAGATGAAAATGAGCTGTGGAGAGAGCTCTAAGCACTTTCTCCATTTTGAACAGACGGGTTGTATCTGTGCCAGCTGCTGAATTGATATGATACGGCCCTCAACTAAGCTTCCTTTTGAATGTAAGTTATCGTTATTTTATTCCCTTCTTAAAATTCATTTCTCTTCTTTTCTGAGAAGTCCTTAGCAGTCTAAGCGGGATATGATTCGTACAAAAAATAACTTTATAGTTGAAAATCCACCTATTTTTTGGCCTGGACTAAATAATTTTCACCCGTTTTTCCCCTTTTATGTAAGTTCCAGTACTTAAAGGATCTTCTTTCCTTACACACCTTTTTCTTTAGCTTAACTTCACCTAAGCTCAACTTCTTGATTTTGAAACTTGAATATTCTAGCTATTTATGACCAGTAAATTAAAAAATATCAGTCTATATGAGTGACTTTTTATACCAAATGATAAAATTAAAAATCTAATAATGAGAAAAATTTAAATCTGTAAAACTAATTTCAAAAACCCTTAAACATCGTCTAATTTGTTATATCCGATCTAAAGAAAATTATAGAGCAATAAATTATTATCCTGTAACATTCTAATAGCCCCCATATCTTCATGACCTTTTATATATTTAAAAAATAATAATTTCAACAGCTTGTCTTCTATTTTTTTCACTCCAAGAATAGGGTTAATTATTTTCATCCAAAAAATTCATTTTAAATAAAATTAACTTATATTATCTACATTTAAAATATATCAAATTTTAAAAAAAAATACCAAATTATAGCGATTAAAATTTCAAACAACTCAAGCAATCACATTGAATATTATGGCTTAAATAAAAAATAATCCTAAATAAAAATCAATTAATAAAAAACAGTCAGAGCATTATCTTTAAAATTTATTAAGAATAATATCTTTTACATTAAAAATATTTCCAAATTTTACAAAGTAACTGTACTTGTTAAAAATGTTTCTTTTCTACACTTAAATCCAGTCTGTTAAATGAAATATGCTATAAATTTATTAGATTAAAAATTAATCAGGCAGTTTTAGATTTTAAATTAATTTTATTTCAAATACTTAGGTAGAGTTTATGTCCGCTCAACACTCTGATCAAGATGTAGAAGATTCACTTATAGTGCCTTCTCCTCTATTAGCTCAAGTGATTTTAACTCAACTCAATCCAGTTATTTATTCTCATAAACTTATTTTATTTCTTGATATTGATGGAACTATTTCTGAATTCCATCCTGATCCAACAAAAAATATAATTAAAGATGAAACCTTAAATACCTTGAAAGAGCTACAACAATATATTGAGTTGGTATTAATCACTGGACGTTCTATTGCACAAGCTCAAAAACTTATTTATCCCTTTGACTGGAATATTGCCGGCTCACATGGTCTGGAATTAAACTATCAATCGCATTTAAGTCATTTAATTGATTTAAATTCTGAGCAATTTGAATTATTAAAAAATTATATTACTGAACATAGCGCTCAGCTTCCTCAGATTCGAATAGAAAAGAAAGACTATTCGGTCGCACTGCATTTTCGTGAACATCCACATTTAGAAGATCTGGTGCATACATTTGCATTGGATTGTCTGACCCACTTTCAAGCATTTGAACTGAAGGCCGGGAAGTTTGTATTTGAGCTGGTACCCAAAGGTGCAAACAAAGGTTCAGCCATTCAACACATTCACCAGCAAGCTCATTTAAGTGATCATTACCCTATTTTTATCGGTGATGACCTGACCGATGAAGCTGGCTTTCAGGTGATTAATAGCTTAAAAGGCTGCTCCATTAAAGTCGGCACGGGCAACACCGTAGCACAACATCGGCTCGAAAACGTAACACAAGTACAAGCTTTTTTAACGGAGCTTTTAGCATTATTTAAAGCACAACAACAACAATTATTGGAGAAATCACATGTCAAAACTCATTGTGTTATCAAATCGTGTGAATCTACCTAACCCAGACAATACACAGGCAGGTGGATTAGCGGTAGCTTTGCAGGATGCTTTGCAGGATATTGGCGGCATTTGGGTCGGCTGGAATGGTTCCAGAGTCGATCATGGCAAAGAGCAGAAGTTTCAAATCCTCAAACATCAGAATGTTGAATATCATACGAGTCCTTTGACTGAGCCCCAATATCAGGGTTTTTATTGTGGTTTTGCCAATAATGCCTTATGGCCGCTGATGCATGATCAGCATCAACTTGTGGATTATCAGCCGCAGGATTTCAAAACCTATAAGGATGTCAATTTACGCTTTGCCAAGCATCTGAAACAGGTCGCCTCTCCCCATGACATCATCTGGATTCATGATTACCATTTTTTAAGTGTGGCGCATTACTGTCGAAAACTGGGTATGCGTAACCGTATTGGTTTCTTCCTGCATATTCCTTTTCCTGAACTGAAACTCTGGCAGACTTTACCAGCCTATCAGGATCTGGCGCATCATCTGGCTCACTTCGATGTACTCGGATTTCAAACCCCACGCGATCAGAAAAACTGTATCCAGTTTCTGGAACAGACCTTAAAAATCAAGCATCGTCATGATGAAATCCTGAATTATCAGTCAAGACGGATTTATGTGAAATGCTATCCAATTGGCGTGCATCCAGTTCAACTGCAAAATCAGGCGGCTGATAGCCAGCTTAGCAAATTGCCTTTTGATCTCGAGACAGTCCGTCCTTATAAACGCATTATTTCGGTCGATCGGATTGATTATAGTAAGGGCTTGCTTGAGAAAATCGGATCCTTGCAAAGCTTGCTGGAAGATCAGCCCGAATTTAAACATCAGTTTCAGCAACTGCAAATTGCCTGCCCATGCCGACTGGATGTCAAAACCTATAAAAACCTGTATGAGCAATTCCAGTCTGCCGTGCAGGAACTCAATACCCAGCATGGCACAGCAGACTGGCAACCTTTCGATTGCAGTTATGAAACCTTAGGTCATGAAGCCTTAATGCAACTGTATCGTAAGGCAGATATTTGCTGGGTAAATTCGATCCGGGATGGTATGAATCTGGTGGCGAAAGAATATATTGCGGCGCAGAATCCACTCGATCCGGGTGTTTTGATTCTGTCTAAATATGCCGGTGCTGCTGAACAAATGAAAGAAGCCTTACTGGTCGATCCTTATGAGCATGACAGTATGTCCAAAGCCTTGAAAAAAGCGCTGCGCATGTCTAAATCGGAGCGTTTAGAACGTTATCGTTATTTAAGCCAAGGCTTGAAAAACTTCGATATTATTCGCTGGCGAGATCAATTTATCACTGACTTGAAAAAATCACAGAGTGTACGAATCTATCGTCCGGTGGCTAGCGGAATTTCTACCCAGTTCAGTGTGCATGCTTAAATACACACCTGAAAAAAACACCAGCATTATGCTGGTGTTTCATTTTGTAGCGGAGAGATAAGCTCTTCGGCTGCTTGTGCATCTTTTGGATCTGCAGTCAGATGATTCAGGATCACAATACTGAATAGACCTATCGCAATCACACTAAACACCAGACTCAAGCCAATAATTTCACTGCCGAAACCGACCAATGCCGGTCCGATCAGTGAACCTGTGTATGCAAATACCGATACATAGGATAATGCCACATGTGAAGCCAAGGTTTTTTGACGGCCTGCACGTGAAAACATTAACGGTACAATATTAGCACTGCCCAGACCGAGAATGGCATAGCCCAGCAACACTACTTGCCAGACTGGTGCAAAGACCACAGTCAATAAACCGGTTGCAGCCAAAATTGCACTCAGTAGAATGGTATTTTTTTCACCAAACTGTTGAATAATGAGATGTCCGCTGAAACGGCCCAATACCATCAAGGCCGCAAAGAAGCTATAAGCCAAACCAGTTTGAGCCGCTGGCAAATTGAACTGGCTGGCAAGATAAATCCCGCTCCAGTCCATCGCTGCGCCTTCGGACAGGAACGCCACAAAACAGATCAAACCGATGCCTAGAATCGCCCAGGTGGGTGCTGCTTTTGTCGCTGACTGTTCTGATGAGGAGGTTTCCTCTAGCACTGTTTTTGGCTCAATCCCCAAGCTAAAAGGAATAGCCAATATTGCAATCAATAGCAAAATCGCACTGACAATAACTGCGCCAGTTAAAGGCGCTAGACCGAATCCCATTAACGTGGTCATTCCCAGCACACCGGCCAGACCACCGAGGCTACATACGCCATGGAAACCCGACATTAAACTTTTAGCAAGTTTTTTCTCAACCTGTGCGGCCTGAATATTGACTGTCACCCCCAAAGCACCAGCACTGGCCCCAAAGAAAAACAGGCTGATCGCCATCATCAAATGATTCGGGCTATACGCCAAAGCAGGCAAAATAAACAAAAATGCTATTAACACCACAGCTAGAACCGCACGGCAACCTAATGTATTGGCGAGTCGGCCTGCCAGTGGCATCGTCAGCATGGATCCAATTCCGGCACAGAGTAATAACAGACCAAAGTCTGCATGATTGAGTAACAGGCGCTGCTGTGCATAGGGAATTAAAGGTGCCCAAGCTGCGGTACTAAAACCCAAGCTAAAGAAGCACAATGCAGTCGCTATTTTCTGCCATAGATGGGGTGATGGAGACTGAATTCGAGAAAGCAGAGTTTGATTAAACATTGTATTACCTAAAAAGAAGGCTCAGGCATCCATTACCGATCATCCATAGAAAAACCCCACTGACTTATAGCTGAAATGTATAAGTAGGCGGGGCTTAATTTGCGTGAATTATAAACAGAATAATTTTAAATGGAATAGCTTTTAGGCGCTAATTTCGAGATTTTTTACAAGTGGCTGATTGTATAAAATTTATAATTTTGTAATTTTATTTGCATAGGCTGATCGGTTTTTCAGCGGCTTCTTTAAGCTCCAGATTTTGCAGAAAATGTGCGAAACCGGCTGCAATTTTTGAGCTAAGCCGACTGCTGGTGGTCACTCTGAGCTGATTCGACCAGATAATCTTTGCCCCGACATGTTCTAGGCGATGGATGAAATCGACATCTTCATGACAGTCCAGTTGCTGAAAGCCGTTTACCTGTAGATAAGACGCGGCTTTAAAACATAGATTTGCCCCATGAATATGACGGTGATCCATCTTGTCCTGATAATGACTCAGATAAGTCTGACGGGCTAATGTGCTTAAATGCCCCCATTCATCCAGATCGACCACCCCACAAATCACATCCGCCGGTTGGTGCTGCAACATGACCTGAAACCAGTCACGCTGTACAAAAGAATCGGCATCGGTACAACAAATCCAGTCACAACCCTGCTCGATCATGTGCTGAACGCCTAGATGACGTGCCTTTCCTACATTTTTAAAATGACAACTGATCGTCTGGATTCCCGACTGCTGAACTTTGCTTGCAGTAGAATCGGTGCAACTGTCTAAAACCACCAGAATCTTGATCTCGGGCAGAACTGCTAATTTTCCCACATGCTGAAAGAAGTAAAGTCGTGCATATTTTAATGCTTTCAGGCAACGTTCAATATAGGCTTCTTCATTACAGGCCGGAATCACCACCGCAATTTTCTTCATTTCAAGCCCTCCAGCTCTGCCACAGATTGCGCAGAATTCAGCCACAGATCGACCAGAAAGTCTGAATCCTGTACGCTGAGATTATGCTTATATTTTAACTGGGCTTTTAATTGTCGATGTACCTCTTCACCATTTAAGCTAAATCCTGCAATCGGCGCGCGCCAATGACAACTCAAGATACATCCACCGGGTTCGAGTGCAGTATGCAACCATGCCAGCACCTGTTGTAATGCGGCCGGATCTAAATAATATAGAATCTCACTAACCACAATGAGCTGAAATTTCTGTTGCGGCAAATGATCTGGCACAATCCGCTGTAGTACCTGTACATGCGGATAAGCATGTAAACGCTGCCGAGCCAATTGAATAGCAGTTTCGTTGGCATCCAGACACATTAAAGTTGCTGTTCGCTGTGCCAGTTCCTGACTGAAGATGCCATTACTACAACCAATTTCAATCGCGGAGTCAAACTGCAAACGCGGCAAGACCGCCAGACAAATCTGCCGTTTGCGCTGTTCATACCAGCGTTGTTCATAGTGCCAGGGATCTCCCTGATTCAGCGCATACAAGGCATCAAAATATTCCTGATCATAGGCTACTTTACTATTCATACAGATACACCTCCCAGGGTTGTAAAATACGCTGTAATGCCTGCTCTGGCAGAATGGGTGCCTGTTCTATGCTAGGGTCAAGCTCGATCTGACTCTTAAAACACCGCGCAGCTCGAGACTTATAGTGCAATTCTCGATCAGTCAATTTGAGTTGATGAGCGATGGTCCAGGGAATTCTGGTATCTCCAGGTGTGGCCCAATGCCAGGCCCAAATCAGGACCTGAATACAGGATAAGTGCCGTTCGGTTGCTAGCTGTTGGGTGACCTGCCCTGTAATTTCATGATCTGGATGTCCATCATGCACAAAGGTGGTAATGAGCACATCATTGGGCTGCAAATAAGATTGCAAATGCTGTTTCAGCAGTTCTCGCTGTTCTGCGACCTGGCCATCCTGAATATCCAGCGCAATCCGCAGAATATTCTGCTTCAATGCTAACTCTTCCAAAGCTGCTCGCGTTTCAGCAGGACGAATCTGGTTCAACTCTTCCGGGTTATACAAAATCGAGTCTGGATGGCTGGCGGTACCATTGGTAACGGCAAAAAGTACAATCTGATATCCCAATGTGTCCAGACGCTGAATCAGACCGCCACAACCCAAAATTTCATCATCCGGATGCGGGGCAATAATGCAGACTCGGGCATCTGATGGAATAATGCTGGGAATATCGAATTCCGGCATCTGTTGCAAAATCTGGCAAGAGCGCCATTCTTCAAGCCGTGTACCTTCGCCATGGATGACACGGTCTTCGACAATCTCGTGTCTTATAATGTCCATAACTCTTCCTCCTGCACACTCAATTCACCAATCCGTTCCAGATCAAAGGCGGCATGGCTCTGACGAATAAACACCGGCAGATCGGCTGCAAGTCGGGCAAAATGTGGCTGCTCGCAATACGGTGCAGCGCCAAGGGCCTTACCCACCTGAGTCAGCACGTTTAAAGCGGTCGCTTCAACCTGAGCACGCAAGGCCTGAATCTGTAATTGATGGGGAAATTTAGGCTGCTGATCAATTAAATCTGCGACTTGATAAAACAAAGCCTGTGTCGCTAAAAGCTTCCGACTGATTTCGCCGAGATACATGGCCTTATAGGCATGCGGTTTTAACAAGACAGCCTGTTTTAAATATTCAGCCAAACGCACGGTTGCGCCGTACCAGCAGGCAGCCACGCCGGCAGCGCCATGCCAGAAGCCCGCCCGATCCAGATAAGCATTCGGCGCTGCAACTTTTTTAGCATTAACCTGATTCAGTTCAAGTCGGGCAGTCAAGGTATGCTGCATGCCCACCGCCTGCCAAATGTCCGTATGATGCTGAATACCTGCTTGTTGCAGATCAAGAATCAGCAACTGTGATCGTTGCTGCTCATCACGATAAGTCAGCAGACCATATTGCACCCAGACCGAGGCAGAACACCAAGGCTTTATTCCTGTAAGTTTTCCGGCGTCTAATGTTAAAGGGCTTGGCCCGCCTTCTGCCGCCCAGACTGCCCATAGACCTTTTTGCTCTAGCGGAATATTCAGTTCATGCAAAATGGCCAAGGCATCCAGATGTGATTCAAACAGTTTGCCCAGACTCAGATTGCTTGCGGAAACCTGACTAAGCATCCGCCAGCGTTTTAAGGTGTTTCCAGAAGCGGGATAAGGAATCTGATCGGAAATCGATACCAGTTCCATCAGGGTCTTAGGAATTTTTTCTTCTAGCTCCAGCGGAGAATTTTCAAATCTTTGTAATATTGAACCGAGGTTCATGCAGGCTCTTCCTCATCAAATACGGCACTATTGTTATGTTTTAAAGTCAGTTAATGGGAAAGTTTTCGCATTTGTTTTAACCGTGTGGTCAGGCCTAATACCTTACGGCGTGCCATGATTTCTTCTTCATTGAAACAAAGTTGCTGCATCAGTTCAGCTAAAGGCAAATGGTTATGCTCAATCAGATAGATGTCCTGTTCTCGATTCCATTTGGCTTGCTGTACCTGTGCCAATAACTTTTTGGCATCCGGTCTTACCATATTATTTATCCATTTTGAAACCAGAAGGATAGAAGCCAAGGCTCCTATCCTCTAGTCGTTTAGGCAGGAATGCTTTCTGCAACCAGTTCACGCGCCCAGACACGATGGTTCATGATCAAAGTCTTGAAGCTGTCTTGTACCGCGTCAAACTGTTCATGCGCCAAAGTCCCTTCATCCCTGATCAGGCGCAGATCTTCAATCAGCTTGGCTTTATCGCCCAGGAAGATAATCGGTTTCAGGTGCTTATACGCTTCCAGCAGATAATGAGTCGCCACACCATCTTTCATCACCACATCATAATTATCACCATCAGTAATCACCACGGCATCATAGGCAATCGATGGCTCGGCTTTTTGCATACCGTCAGAAGGAATTACCTCGCCTTGCTGACCCAGTACCGGACCCGGTTTCGGGGTCAGTACATCGACCACAGCACCCTCTGATTCTGCCCAGGCTTGAACGGCTTTGATACTGGCCTCATTGGCTTTATCGTGTACCAGTAGCGCGATTTTCCGTGCCTTAATATCTTCGGGTTTAAAGGCCTCGAAAGATAAACGCGGTGAAACCTTTACCTCTGGCAATGTTGCCGCTTTTTTCTCTGCCGGAATTTCAATGCCCAATTGATCCGCGACTTGTTGTGCCAAGTCCAAGTCGATGTTACACAGCACTTCCAGTACTTCACGCTCACGAATATATTTGCGTTCTACCTTGCTCAGTTCGAAGACATAGGCATCGACAATATGTTTTTGCTCATGGGGTGCCTGGCTGCGATAGAAAAGACGAGGTTGACTGAAATGATCACTAAAAGATTCACTGCGCTGACGGATCTTGTGACCATCAATACGTTCCTGATAGCTTTCAAAACCACCATCTTGTGCTGCTGGCGGAGCTTCAGCCGGCCAGTGATCATCAATCGAGTTTGGTTCATAACTGGCTTGACCGGTATGTACAATACGCTGATGTAACCCGTCACGCTGATTATTGTGGAACGGACAAACCGGCTTGTTGATTGGAATCTGGTGGAAGTTTGGACCACCTAAACGGCTGAGCTGGGTATCGGTATAGGAGAACAGACGTGCTTGTAATAAGGGATCATTGGTAAAATCTAGTCCCGGCACAATATGTCCCGGACAGAATGCTACCTGCTCGGTTTCACCAAAGAAATAATCGACATTACGGTTCAGCACCATTCTGCCAATCGGCGTCACCGGCACAAGTTCTTCCGGAATAATTTTGGTTGGATCCAGCAAATCGAAATCATATTTCATTTCATCTTCTTCTGGAACGACCTGTACACCGAGCTCCCATTCTGGATAATTCCCGGATGCAATCGCTTCGTATAAGTCACGACGATGGAAATCCGGGTCTTTACCCGCCAGTTTTTGTGCTTCATCCCAGACCAGTTGGGCGAGACCCTGTTTTGGCGTCCAGTGAAATTTCACAAAAACCGCTTTATTTTCGGCATTGATCAACCGGAAGCTATGCACCCCAAAGCCTTGAATGGCTCTTAAATTACGCGGAATACCCCGATCTGACATGGCCCACATCACCGCATGCGCTGATTCAGGCACTAAAGAAACAAAATCCCAGAACGTATCATGTGCTGATGCACCGGTTGGAATTTCAGTTTGTGGCTCAGGCTTCACCGCATGTACAAAATCCGGGAACTTGATCCCGTCCTGAATAAAGAATACCGGCGCATCATTCGCCACCAGGTCAAAATTACCTTCTTCAGTATAGAATTTGGTCGCAAAACCGCGAATATCGCGTACAGTATCTGCCGAACCACGCGGCCCCTGTACCGTAGAAAAACGTACAAATACCGGCGTTTGTACACTGGTATTGGTCAGAAAGCCTGCTTTGGTCAGTTTTTCATTGCCTGGATAAGCTTCAAAAAAACCATGTGCACCGACACCACGCGCATGCACAATACGCTCCGGAATACGTTCGTGGTCAAAATGGGTGATCTTTTCACGCAGAATAAAATCTTCCATTAAGGTCGCACCACGAACACCTGCTTTAAGACTGTTCTGGTTATCTGAGATTTTAACGCCCTGATTGGTGGTGAGTGTCTGCTCGGTTGCATCGCTACGATATACGTCAAGCTGCTCACTCTTTTTATTGGTATTTTGCTTATCTAAACCATTTTTGCCTGTGGCTGGACTATTCGCCTTAATTTTCATGATGTTTTCCTTGCTGAGATTGAGTTTAGTGCAGATATTTTTGTCTATCTCAAAGTCGCTTGAGCTTATATGTCTCGCATGGGTTGGCCAATAACATGATTCCCGCAAACCCAGTTGCTACAGCCAATTCTGTCTCAAGTCAGCACTTCATCTCTGTGTTCTGTCTCGTAGGATTTTGCTTTCTGGGATATTGTTATTGACCGCGCCTGTGTCCTAACATAACTGCATTTAGGAAAGAGGTTTATTATTCTTTATTGTGCCTTGTTTAATTAAGGCAGCGTTGTGTTATTTTTTTATAAACCCCCTCTTTTTTTATGATCTTTGCACACAGCCATCTCATTCATTTAAAAGAGATATAAAATTTTAGTCATGCTATGTTGCAATAAAAGTTCTTCAGGCAAGATGTGATAGTGCATACAAATCCGTCATCATGAATCAGTGCAATATTTCCATTCTGAAATAGCTAAGGCTTTTTTCAACGTTCTAAATCTGTTGGGATAATTATCGCTAGGTTGATAAAGAGAAATAAAGTTTATTAAATTGAAAAGTTACAATCCTCTCTGCAGGCTATACATAATGACTAAACTTCCTGCCTGTCTATTGATCTAATATCTATAACTTATAAACACTTAAATCTTTCAGCTTGTTCATATTGATAATGGAAATTAAGTTTCAATTCGGGAGTCATTATCAAGATCAAACCCTCGTTTGACTCAAACTTCGAATACATCTGACTTTATTTTAATACACAGCATGTTGTTAAATTTTAAGGAGTAAGAGCATGGCCTCTTCTAAAAAAGAATCTAAAGCAATGAAAATTGATATCGGAATTTCGCATGATGATCGTGCCAAGATTGTCGACGGTTTATCCCGACTATTGGCGGACAGCTATACCCTGTATTTGATGACCCATAATTTCCACTGGAATGTCACCGGCCCCCAATTCAATAGCCTGCATAATATGTTTATGACCCAATACACCGAGCAGTGGAATGCGCTGGATGTGATTGCTGAACGTATCCGGGCCTTGGGTTTTGCAGCACCTGGCACCTATAAACAGTTTGTAAAACTGACCTCTATTAAAGAGGTTGAAGGGGTGCCAAAAGCTGAAGAAATGCTGCGCCTACTGGTCGATGCCCATGAGACCGTAGCACGTACCGCCAGAAGTATTTTTGCAGTGATTGAAGACGCCAATGATCAACCAACAGCGGATATTTTGACCCAGCGACTAGATGTACATGAAAAAACTGCCTGGATGCTCAGAAGTAGTCTGGATCAATAAAGCATGATTAATCGCATTTAAGAGCAAGCGGATGAGCGGGATGACACGAGGATTTTTCTGAGCCGATTAGAACAATCCCAAAGATATGACCTTTAAAATGAAGCACTAAAAACTTGGAGGATGTATGCAGTCGTGTACATCCTCTTCTCATCACCAGGTTTTAAGAATTGAGGCTTTTAGGCATTCAGGCATTCAGGCATTCAGGCATTCAGGCATTCAGGCATTCAGGCATTCAGGCATTCAGGCATTCAGGCATTCAGGCATTCAGGCATTCAGGCATTCAGGCATGAAAATAATTCAGCGGCAGTTTTAAATAGGAAATACCATTGGCCTCTGCTTCAGGAAATTGACCGCCACGTATATTGATTTGAATCGCCGGTAAAATCAGTTTTGGCATACCTAATTGGGCATCGCGCTGCTGGCGCATTTCAATAAATTCAGCTTTTGCCATCCCCCTGTGGATATGGATATTATGCTGCTTCTGGGTCTGAATATCGGTTTCACAGACAAAGTGATCACGGCTTTCCGGTAAATAGTCATGGCACAGAAATACCCGGGTATCATCCGGCAATTGATACAGTTTTTGTACCGAATCGAATAGCGTTGCCGCACTGCCTTTGGGAAAATCACAACGTGCAGTGCCATAATCTGGCATAAACAAGGTATCACCGATAAAGACTGCATTCCCGACCACATAACTCAGACAGGCCGGTGTATGTCCCGGCGTCGGAATGTTATAGGCCGGTAGTGAACCAATATTGAATTTTTCATGATCCGCAAACAGATAATCAAAAGGCTGCGCCAGATTGAACTGTTTCATATCCAGATGATAGATCGCGCCAAAGACTTCCTGCACAATAGAAATATGCTGGCTCATGGCAATCTTGCCGCCCAACTGTGAATGCAGATATTGTGCTGCGGTCAAATGATCTGCATGCACATGGGTTTCCAGAATCCACTCAACCTCAAAGTTCTGCTGTCGTATATAGGCAATAATTCGATCCGCATGTCTGGTCGATGTACTGGCAGAAGCGGCATCATAATCCAGCACACTATCAATCACCGCACATTTTCCAGTGGCCGGATCACCCACCACATAGCTAAAAGTATGGCTATCTTCATGAAAAAAATCTTGAATTACGGCGCTATGACTCATGATGATGCTCCTGACCATTGACGATGTAGATAAACCCCTGCCAGCATGGCCATAATAAAATAAGTAGCCTGATAGTGGCCTAAACCAATGAGTGTCAGACTGGGTGCCGGACAGATACCGGCAATTCCCCAGCCGATACCAAATAAAAGACTGCCGCTCATCAGTTTAGAATCAATTTTCTGATTAGTCGGTAACTGGATCGGCTCATGAAATACAGTTTTAGCTACCGGATTTCGCGTGGCTTTCTGAAAAGGAATAAAGGCGACCATAATCGCGCCCAGCATCACAAAGGCCAGACTCGGATCCCAGTCGCCAAAAACATCCAGAAAATCCAGAACCTTTTCAGGATTGGCCATACCGGAAATCATCAAGCCAACTGAGAATAAACCACCCCATAAAAATGCCAGCAGATTTTTCATTTTAGCGCACTCCAATCAGGTGACGAATCACATAAACTGTCATAAATCCAGCCCACATAAATACGGCTGTAGCCAAGATTGAACGTCTAGATAAACGGCTGATGCCACAAATCCCATGGCCACTGGTACATCCCGAGCCTAAACGGGTGCCAAAACCGACCAGTAAACCTGCAATGATCATCATCCAGGGACTGGTATTCAGTTCGATTTCAGGTTGTATACATCGTCCATAAGCAAATGGAATGATGATGAGACCCAATAAAAACCACAGAGCTGGCGTCTTGAAAATGCTTTTAGGATTAAGTACCTGTCCAATCAGACCACTAATGCCCGCGATCCGGCCATGAATATACAGATAGCCGACCACTGAAACACCAAGAAGTAAACCACCGAGAAAAGCGCTCAGGAAGTCATGCATCATATTTCACTTTCATCACTATATATTTTGATATTATATTTAATTAAATATTATTCAAGTTCTAGTCTGTTTAACTTATTTGATGGAAGATGATTATAGGCTCAAATCCAATGCATGCTAAGCTCTCTGGTTTCAGCCCTAGTCAGCTGTGACTAATAAAGAAATAATCTGGATCGGATCAATCTAATATTTGAAATATTGTCTAAGTTTCAATTGGATGAACCGTATGGGAATCACTTTCAATCCGGCCATCGACCAGATTAATGGTTCGATCACAGGTGGCGGATAGGCGCGGGTCATGTGTCACCAGCAGAACGGCGCAGTCGCGTTCACGATGCACTTTACGAAACAGCTCAAACATGTCGGCGGCGGTCTGCGTATCCAGATTACCGGTAGGCTCATCGGCCAGAAGTAAGGCTGGCTCTGTAATCAAAGCCCGCGCAATCGCAATCCGCTGTTGCTGCCCACCGGAAAGCTCGTTCGGTTTACGATCAGCAAACTTTTCCAGCCCCACTGCAGCCAGCAAATCCCGTGCCCGTTGTAAGCCTTGCTGTCCGGGTTTGCCTCGCGTCATCATCAAGGGCATTAAAATATTATCCAGTGCAGTAAATGCCTGAATCAGGTGATGGAACTGAAATACAAATCCAATACTATTGCCACGTAACGCAGTCCGGCCACGATCATCCATGGCACTGGTCGGCTGTCCCAGCAAATACAGCTCGCCACTACTCGGCTGATCCAGCAATCCCAGAATATTCAATAGCGTACTTTTTCCGGAGCCAGAAGGCCCAATCAGAGCAGCAAAATCCTGGCGTTCAATACACAGATCAATACCATGCAAGACCTCAATTTCATTGGGCTGACCAATATTATAAGATTTGTGCAGCGCTTCTAAACGCAGGACTTCTTGAGATGGTTCAGACATGACGAATCGCCTCCACCGGATCGAGTGCCGCTGCCCGGCGTGATGGTACTGCAGCGGCCAATACCCCTGTTAATGTCGCCAACAATAAAGCCAGAAGTACCAGCTCGATCGAAATCGGGATATAAAATAATCCGGGGCCAAAATTATTAAATACCCAGACCAGACCATAACTGGCTGCACTGCCAACGACCGAACCCAGCAGACCAAATATGGCCCCCTGAAACAGGAAAATTCTTAAAATTTGTGACTGGGTGGCGCCTGTCGCACGCAAAATACCAATTTCCCGGGTGCGCTGTACCACGCTGACGGACATGACACTGGCAATGCCAAAAGCCACTGAAATGGCAACAAAAACAATAATCATATTGGTAGACAGGCTCTGTGCAGTAATCGCATTCATCAGCTGTGCATTGGTTGAAATCCAGCTTTCAGCCTTTAATTTAATGAGGTCAGGCGCCCCACTTGGGCCGCAATTTCATCAGCCTCAAAAATATCGTTAATGGTCAGATCAATGACAGTTACACCACCGGGCAGGCCGAGTAAAGACTGTGCCTGTTTCAAGTCCAGATAAACATAACGCGCATCCAGTTCACGCACGCCCAGTTCAAATATGCCGGCAATATTTACCAAGGCACTGTTTTGCTGACCGGTATCCAGTCGCAATTTGCTACCGACCTGAACCCCCAGATCTTTGGCCAACTGACTGCCGATCAGTACATCGTCCGCGCCAACACGTAATTGACCACTGGTTAAATATTCTTTCAATGGAATGATCTGCTGATAACGCTCCAGATCCATTCCGACCAAGGCCACGGATTCAATCGCATCACCGCGTTGTACAAAGGCCGGCCCGGAGACCACAGGCGACACAGCAGTTAATATCGGCAACTGATCCAGTGTTTCGGTAATCTGCTGCCAATTATTGATGGAACGCAGTCGTTGTGCGCGTTTATCTTCCTGTAACAATTGCACCGTCCCGGCAGGCGGCGGCACAATCCGGTTGACTTCATCGGGTGAGAGCAGACGGATATGTGCCTGTGTACCTAATGTACGTTCGACAATATTGGCCTGTAGCCCCTGAATCAGGGCCGTGATAAACACAATCACCGCCACACCAACGGCGACGCCCACCGTGATCATAATGGACTGCGCGCGACCTTCGCGCAAAAAACTGATCGCGATTTTCCATTCGATCCAAAGCCGCTCGAAAAAGTTTTTCAATCGAATTTCACCGGTAATTCATTCTTGCTATCGGTCGCGTCAGTCGAGCTCATCAATGAGCTATCTTGTGGCTTGAGACGGACTCTCGCACCCTCTTCCAGTAACGATTCGGCATTGGCCAGCACCTGATCACCCTCACTCAAACCTGAAGTTACTTCTGACATGGCCAGACCCCGTAAACCTAAAGTCACCGGTTGGCGCTGGATTTTTCTATCACGTACCAACACGACCACTGCCTTATTGCCTTTAATATTGCTAAGCGCATCGTTCGGAATAGCCAGTGCCCGCTCCCGTTTATCTGTCTCGACATTGACCGATACGGTCATGTCCTGACGCAGAAAATCTGGCACCGGGTTGACGGTTAATCTGACCTCTACCGTGCCCCGCTGCGGATCAATGCTCGGTGCAATAAAGTTAATGCGGGCCGGAAAAGACTGATCCGGATAAGCATCGCTAATCACGGTGGCATTTTGCCCTAAGGCCAGTTGCGGTAAATTCCGTTCATCGAGTGGCACCCGGATTTCTGTATTGCCCGTTAAGGCAATGGTAAATAAGGTTTGTCCTGGTTGAACCAGATCGCCTGGCTCGACATCCCGTGTCAGTACTGTACCTGCGACCGCAGCCCGAATTCTGGTTTTTGCCAGTTGCGCCTGCGCCACTGCCAGCTGTTCCCGAAGCGATGCTTCTTCAACTTGTCCCGTAGACAATGCCGCTGCTTTTAGACGAACGGTTTCATAATTGTTGCGGGCAACTCTTTCTGCCTCTAAGGCCTGTTCTATTTCTTCAGCCGACAGGATACCCGCTTCGGCATTACGTCTCCGTGCTGCTTCACGACTGGCCTGTTCCAGTTGTGCTTTGGCACTGGCCAGTTCTGCTGTCGCCTGTGGTCGTCTGCTGGTGGCCAATTCAGTCAGTGCCAGTTCAGCCTGTCGTACTTGGGCCAGTAATTCATCCGATTTCAGCACCACCAAGAGATCACCAGGTTTCACCTGATCTCCTTCCGTGACCCGCCGCTCAAGTACTACGCCACTAATTTCACTGCCCACCTGAGCACGCGAGACTGTCGCCACGCGTCCGGTGGCCACTACATTTTGTATCAGCGGCATGGTGTTCAAGGTATAGCTTGGTAGAACCGGCCCCTGCCACCAGCGGAACAGAGCAAAACCGACTGCCAGTAACAATAAGATGATGAGCAAAATTTTATAGCGGGCAGCGCGCAACTGAGAATCTCCGGTTGATGCATCGAATATTGAATAAGAAAGATAACGCTTTATTTATTTTCTTCGAGTGTCTAATTTACAACAGGTTCCTGCATAGATTTATAGATATTTTGTTGAGTTTAAATGAAATGTTGGATTCCTGAGCATGTTTAGCCAGCACTTATCGATTTCAGCTAAAGTGATCTATGGCAGCTGCAACATTTGAATGAATGAGCTAAAAGTCCGCTGTATGAAGCGACCGCCATGTCAAAGATCTGGATAGCATCAAAAACAGGCTAAAACATCGTTGATTTAGCCTGTTTAATGAATGATTGATTTAATAATTTTACCCAATAACTGATCACGTTGCGACAGGCTTTCGCCCAAAGGCGCCAACCGGATTTCCTGATTAACTTTCTGCCAGTTTAAATCACGCGGATCTGCCTTCATGGTACCTAGGGATTTTACTTAAAAAAGCCCAGCAAAATAGAAACATTATTCAGCCTATTGAAAGGACACTATAATTTAGTGACGAGTAAAGCTCGGAGTATTTCAGGGTCTTTAACTGGCATCTATGCTTCGTTATGTGCATACCAATTAACCCATCGAAATAAGCCAACCATTCAAATTATAAAGTCATTGGCTTAAACAGGATGAGGGTTAAATTAATCTTTGAAATAAGCAAATACAGTTTCTAGCTATCTGAGAAACTATATTTTTCAATCTTATAACTAACTCTTATTATTCAAAACTTGCCGTTCGCTTGAATTGCAGAATTTCTCGTTCTGCCATATTATATTCACGCTGAACTTGCCCCAACTTATTGCTAGCTTCGTTATATTTTTCACGATAATACTTTCGTGATTCTTCCTTAAGATCAGAGTTATACATATTAGATTTTGCTGTCGCAATTGTATCTTCAATCGATTTTAAATTTTTATTCGCCACATAAAACTTATTCGCCACATTGTAATAAGGTCGTAAGTTATTTTGCATTTCCATTGGGCAACTCTGATATGTTCCTCTACCTTGTAATGCGTAATCAAAAATAGTTTGTGGATTGCAATAATTTTTTAGACCTTTTTTATAACCAGTGGTATAGGCTTCTGTGTCTAAAATAGCGTTGTGTTTCATACATGCTTGAGTACGCTTTTGCATGAATGAACCATTACCGTTATAACCATCATTCTGACCAATTAAACCCCAATTGGCAGATAAACACTCATTTTTAGACATAATTGCACAACCATTCAGCATAACAATACTGCCTAACAGCAACATTTTTAATTTCATGAAGTTCTCAAAATATTGGCTACAGTAAAAATCCCAATATGTATCAATACATATTGGGATTTCTAAGAGATTTTAGACTAATGTGATCGTACGAGTATTGTTTGCGACTTTTTTACCATTCACGAGTAATTCAGTATCAAGTAAGTATTGTCCTTTTGATACACTCGAAGGAAACTTCCAACTGAATGAATTTTCAAAATCGCCAGAACTATAGCCTTGGGCTGTTGAAACCTGAACATCTTTCACCAATTCACGTATCACTTTTCCATTTGCATCTTTTAGAACTAATTTTTCTTGGACACGCTGAAGAGGATCAGCAACACCTTCTACAACAGTCAAATCTGATTTTACTGTAATATTTTGGTTCGCTGCCACAGTTTGATTAGGTAAAATAACAGTAGAATACTGTTGAACCCTTGTTGTTTGAGGCAATTTCCCTTTATTGGCTTTCTTATATGCCGTTTCAACTTCAGCAGCTGATTTTTTCTGAATGGTGTGGGCATTAATCATTAAGCATCCTGCTGCAAAAACCGCACCGCCAATAGCAGCACCTGTTGCAGCATAACTACTATCACCCACAGATGCCCCAATTGCTGCACCAAGTAGTGCGCCTACTGCTGTAGACATTCCCGTATTACATCCCCCATTGGCTGACGTTGCCAATCCCCCTGTACTCGCACAACCTGAAATAACTAAAGCTGAGCTCAACATAGCAACAGATATTGTCTTTTTCATTAAATTTCCCTCTTAAAGTATAAAATGATTATTGAATTACCATATCGTCAAAGGCTGCTGATTCACCTGCTTCAGCCTGACGTAAAATACGTTTTGCTTGACCATTACTCGGAGAAGCAGACAATACTTCTCGAGCCAAAGATTTAGCCAAACCGTAGTTATTTGCATTTAATGCACGCTCTGCACGACTGAGCTGAGAATCAAAACGTGCTTCATTCTGACGACGTGCTGCTTCTGCTGCTAGTTTACGTGCAGCCTCTTCAGCTTTCTGACGTTCTATTTGAGCCTGTTCTGCCTGGCGTTGTGCATCTGCACGCTCACGCTCTGCTTGTGCTAAACGCTGTGCTTGCTCAACTTCTTGATGCATATTTTGCTGTGGAAAATTTTCAACTTCATTTTGTATAGTTTCACTTTCTATAGATGCTTCCAGCTCTTCTTCTTGTTGAAGATTAAATTCTTCAATCATCGATTCGATCTGTGGCAACAGCTCTAGGCCACCTACAAGTTCCGCATCAAGTTCTAATGCAGCAAGCAATGTCTGATGTGCTAACTCCAAGTTTCCAGCTTGCAAATACTCTTTTGCTAAAGTGAGTTTCTCTTTTGCAGAGGTGGCTTGCGCTTCTGCAGATACAACCAACTGCACAAAACTTGCATTAATTTTACATTCTGCCTGGTTGAGTTTGATGATACTCAATGCACGTGTCGGCATTTTTTCACTCAAAAAGCTACTAATTTCTGCATTTACATTTTCACAAGGATCAACCTGTGCCTCTTCGTCTATAGACACTTCTTCTTGTATATTTTCTTTACCACTAAACAAGAAAAAGATCACCATCAAAAGTACGATAAAGGCAATCGCAATATATTTAAAACTCGAGGTTTTTTGCTGTGGTGAATCTAACAGTGTAGGTTGACTGGTTGATGGTAGTTGTGGAGGGGTTACGATTGGAGCCGCAGGCTGTATCGGTTCAAGAGGCTCATCTGGTTCAGCATCTAAGACTGACAGATCACTTTGAAACTTGAGTTGATATTGTTCCAAACTTAAATATTCATTTGGAATATTTGCTAGATGCTTTAAACGTACAAAAATTCCTTCATTTTTTTTAAAGGCGTAACGATCATAAGTTCGCATGTTTTCAAGGGTCGAACCAACAATGATGACACCCACTAGCTCTTTATTGCCCTGCTTTGTGATGTGTTTAACTACAACCGATGAGTTTGATTTTTCTTCGATTTGAGCTTCATTTTGGCTTTGACTTCCAATTGAATCTTGATTTTCACTCAATGACTCTCTTGGAATGATTGGTATTTCCTTTGACTCTACAGGCGGAGTTTGGAGTTGAACGTCATGCAAAGTACCACAAAAAGGACAATATTTTACCTTGAGCTGTAGCTTCTGCTGACATTCAATACAAACCATCTCTTCGTTCTGCTTAGCCATGTTATTTAACCTATTACTTCTTTTTTGTGTTGAGCGTTGGCAGTATTGCCCTTTTTCAAGGACAATACTGCATGAGCAATTATTGTAAAATTGGCGGGATACTAGGAATTGGTGGCGGCACAGGTATTGCAAGCTCAGGGCATTGGGCAATTGCGATCCAATTAGCTAAACCTTCACGCCATACCATCGTTGCAGAGTTAATCTGTTGCTGCTGCAACATTTCAACTACTTTTGAATGAGGGTATGGTCCAAAGTTTTGCCCATTGATCGCAATATGATATTGATACTGGGGTTGCTGCAAAATTGGGGGTGGCATTGCGCCTGGAGTAGGTGGAGGTGTCATACCAGGCATCGCAAATGTCGCTATTGGTACTACATCTGCCATGCTATTTTTCACAAGAAGTTGTTCATGTATTTGTAGGATACTTGGTGACATATTCATCACCCACTTCAGGCGTCGACCTTTATTTGGTTCGCGAATTTCATCCTGATATGCATCTTCATCTGAATCTTTGAGTACTTCAGCCCATTTTTCCATTTCTTCGCGATATTCAGTTAATTCATATGCACGCTCGATCAATTCTTGAGGAATTTCCTTACGCTCAGCTAATTCGATCAGCTCTTTCTTTAATTCTTTTGCAATAGCACATGCAAAACCGACATGTTCAACTTGCGCACCCGTTTCATTTTGAACAAGACGAGGGGTATAAATCTCTCGTTCATAATGATCAACTAATGCAATTAGCATTGTTAAATTTGCATCACTGAGTGATTTAAATTTCTGCTGCACTTGATCATAAATGTTATCACGGTAAGTCTGAGGTAAACCATTTAAACGGAAACCACGTTCATTGCCTAAGCGACGCACATCGCCACGTGCGACCGCAAATTCATACTGCCCACTTGGAATCAAGCCTGGAACGTCACAACGCTTTAAAACACCCAACATCACTGCTTTTAAGTAGCATTTAAAATCATCAGCCAAGCTGTTTAATTCATCAGGTGTTGGTGCATATGGATGCTTGAATCGTGTTGAGTCAATATGCGTATGTAGTGGTGTTCTTTCACTTTCTTTACGGTAACTAGTACGCCAAGTCTCAATACCCCGTAAAATCGTAAGAGGAATACCTGATAGCTCGACATAGCAGACTGCTCGACCAGGTTCTCCGGTTTCGACAATCGACAATGCTTGAGCATTTAAGCCTAAACCACTTGGAATACATCCCGTCAGTTCATGTTTGTACTTTTTGCTAAATTGATCTGCACCATTCACACCGATAAAACATTTGAAACGGTCTGGTGGTGGGGTGAAATCACCGCCCATTTTGGCATCAACCCAAGGCATGGCACGCTGTAACCACTCAGTAAATACATTCTGACGTTCAACTACACTCATATTTTCAAGTGCTTTATACAATGCATCTTCTTCTTGATCATTTTGTTCAAAAATAACTAGACGACGCTCTGCCATGCGAATAATTTTAAGCAATAATGGTGTTTGCTGATCCGGGTCAACAAGAATTTTAAATAGCTCTTTTGAACCACCAAAATCCTTAAATGCTTCAGCCGCCCATTCACACATTAAACGAGGATCTATTTCACGCTCTTTTACATCGTCAGTTTCAATAATTTGTAAAGTTGCATGCTTGGTACGAATTTGTTGATGAATCACTTCGCGATCGTGATCAAGACGTTTCATCATATCTATGACAGACTCTTGACCACTTTGCAGGTCACCCATCACACCATTCCAAATTGTTTTTCCACTTTCATCCACACCCAAACTGTTACCTAACCAGTTTGAAATATCTTGCATCAGTTCAATGGCTTCTAAAGCTGCTTTTGCACGCAGGTGGAAAGAAAGAATATTTGCGATATCTTTACGCAGGTTATCCAACACTGCACGAGCTTGCTCTTCTTTATTCCCACCACCAAATATAGCTAAAAGCCCTTTACCCTTTGTTTCTTCTAAATCTTTCAGTTGCTTTTCATATTCATAAGTCAATAAGGCATCTTTAATCGCAGTATAACGATTGGCTGAATTTTTGAGCTGTAATGTAATACCTGAGTTAGCATTTTCAATACGGTCTTTAATTTGTTCGACTAGCGAAATCACATATTCGAAACCACCTTGTTCGTGATTATCTAAATATAAATATA
Organism: Acinetobacter sp. YH12254; assembly: GCF_013417415.1. Classification (NCBI taxonomy): domain Bacteria; kingdom Pseudomonadati; phylum Pseudomonadota; class Gammaproteobacteria; order Moraxellales; family Moraxellaceae; genus Acinetobacter; species Acinetobacter sp. YH12254. Next base: position 73,570 of record NZ_VPEB01000006.1, read on the forward strand.
AACGGCTTTCAATATCTTTTTTGAGACTTTCAAATAATGCTTTTCGACGTCGCATGACACGATCTTCAGCTGTATCTGCCATAGCATCTGTATTACGAATGACATCACGCATTAAGCTTTGCATTGTTTTGCGGACTTCATTTGCCCACTGTTCACGATCAATAATACTGATTTCACTAATACGCTGACTAACACGCTGACGTGTTTCTTCTGCGATATCTACTTCGACACCGTTCTGACCTGAGCGTAATAAAATATCTACAATTTCTAAATCCATAAATTCGGTATTTAACTCACGAATTTCTGGATTTTTTAATGTCGCAGCTGAAAACTCAGGAAGGTTATTAAATGGCACCAAATTGAGATTCATATTTTCGGCCATGAATGCATCACGCTTTTTTTCACTCGCCCGGTTAGCAGCAGGATTTGCGCTTGCTACACCAAAGAAGGCTTTAAGCATGTCCGCTGCCAAACTGTACGCATATTCATCATAGCGAGCACGACCAAGTGTGTCCAAAGTCGATTGACCAAATGCTGAATATGCACATGAATAATTCAATTTCATGTCACCAAAACGCCCTGTTGGTACAGGTGGTGCAAACATATGAATTTTATGTTGACGTTGATTTACTGCAACCGAACGTTTACGGTTGGCAAAGTCAGCAGAACGAAAATCCTCGAACAAAGTATCCGCAATCATTGAATACACGTCATTCATATTGTCCGTATGCTGGCGTGCGAGGTTACCGGAATCAATTAAATGAACTTCATCATACGGCTTCGATGCAAGCTGTGGACGATCATAATCATCCCATTTTTCAACATACTTTGAATGCCCAACCATTGCAGATTCAACTTCCATCAACGCTGCATAAGCATTGGCCTCAGTACGTGCTTTATTGGCACTTGAATAACCCGTCGGTAAGAACAACATCAACTCTACATCAGCAGCTTCAACTTCGTTGCTTGCTACCCATTTAGATAACCACCCCATATCCAAAAATGAACCTGATCCTGTACCACCCGCCACAGAACCCAAAACCACGATACGGAATTTACTTGTATCCAGCTGTAGATTTAATTTTCTCAGCATGTCATCGCGTGATAAACCTGCTTTTAATGTATTTAATTTTGAGCGAATTTTGTCACGTGTTTTTGGATATTTATCAAAGAAATATAAACGTGATACAGATCGAATCTGTCCCGCACCTTTTGCAGGATCAATGCCTAATTCACGAATTTTTCTCGGTGTTAACGGTAACCAATTTTGAATATGAGGATAACGACTCAGTGATGCATCATCACGGCTATATTTCTCAATATCAAAAGACTCTACAATTTTTTCATCATCCGTAAACTTGACTAAGTTATATTGCAAATCTTCAGTTTGTGCACGGCCACTATCAATAATTGCACCCTGATCTAAGTCAAAATGCATAAATTGTGCAATTGGAAACTGTGATAAGTTTTCTAAGCGAACATTATCACTGCCCCAACTTGCATTTAGAATACGACGACGTACACGCATCATCACTTCCATACCTGTACCACCGACACCAATATAAAGTGTTGGGCGGAGTTTTACGGTCTGCTCTGCTGCTTTGGCTGCAGTGCCTGTGTTGACATTTTGCGTTTCCGTCATTTTCTTCCCCTATTTTTGCTTATTTTTTAATTACTTAACTTATATTCAGTGCTTAAGCACGGCTTGATGTGAATGCCAGGACAGCACTTAGCAATGCAACAACACCTAATGGCCCCAAAATAAGCAGAGATAAGAATTTCACTGGATTGACTGCTGCCAAGACTGCACCAATGGCAACTGCAGCAAGGAAAATAAATAACCACCAACCTGCCATACTTGCTTTGCTCGGAGAAATACGTTTTTTTACCAAACTATTGCTGAAACCACGTTTTGCAAAAAAGAAAGCGATGAGAAGAACAACGATAATTCCTCCAGCAATCATGAGATCGCGAGAACCAGTTTCTTCTTGAACTGTTGGAACATTCACTGCTTGAACAGTTTGCGCTACTGTAGCTGTTTCAGTTTGAGCTTGTTCATCTGCTGTTGGTAAAACAAAACCGTTATTTGTATTTGACTCTGACATATATCCCCCTGGATGTTTATTAAACTTACTATTTAACGAAGTATTACACTAAATTTTTTATCTATAACTTGAACAGATGCGTCTGAAATACCACGTTTCACAATCGCAATTTCTTCCCCTGAATCACCATAAACACTCATCTTGGAAAATGGTTTTAATTGGATGGTTTGTTTTTTCAAGCCATTAACCCAAACATCGTATTTTTTACGTTTTGAACTCAATGCCAAAGCCAAAATGCCGAATACAAGTGCCAATAAAACCCCTGCAATCATGACTACAACTGGCCATAATGGATATTGCAAACGGAATTGCACAGGAATTGTGGCTGTGGAAGACTGAATACTTTGTGGTGCAACAAAGACATCCGATAAGGGGTCACCAGGAAATAAATTTTGCAAATTCTGTTTAAAATCTTCAGATAAGCTCAGCTTCTGCTCATACAGAGTCACGTCAATATTGGCAGGAATCGTAACTGCCTTACCCATTGCCTTAAACACTTCCCAAGACCATGGAGACACAATTAAATGCGAAGGAATTGGCACTTGAAATTCTAGCTTCGTGTTGTCTTTGGTCATCAAACGAATATCTGATTCAGAAATCTGAATCGGTGCTTGCATACCATTGGCCAATCTCAACTTTGCTTCAACGCGTGTTGCAGCAATGTTGTAAGGATAAAATTTGTTTTTTAGATCTGCTGTTAGCTTCAGTTCAGGAATAACATCTTTAGGTTCTAAATTAAAAACCAAGGTTTTTTGATCAGATGCTAAAGAAGCATGAATCGTAGACGAGTTTTTCACACCTGTTGGAATGAGTTGAACTGGTTCTTTGTCTAAAGGTTTTAACAATGCAGGTTGCTGGGTGAAAACCTTTTCCATTTGACCTGATTGAACCAAATGATTTAATTCAGTTTCAGCCTGATCACCATAAGCCAGGGCATAAACCATTAAGCCAGATGCATTAAAATGTTGTCCTTGCACAGGCATTTTTAATGGATATGCCATAACTTTGTTAATGGCAGGATCTAAATGTACCAGCTCATAGAATTCTTTATTGCGCTCAGCCGTAGCCGCATCATTATTTGGACTATTTTTATTGTTAGTAAAAATCCAAATAATGCCTGACTTTTTCGCAAATGGACCTGTAATCGTGGCAACGACAGCTTCTTTAAAATCGGTATCTGCATAGGCTTTATCAGATTTTTTCGCGATGCTCTGTTGGCTTAATTGCTGACTAATATTTTGTTTACCGGCGCCTTGATAAATCACCGTAGGTGATTTAGACACAGCATTGCTTTGGTTAAACATTGCTACCGCAATAGTGTCACTCGGTTGCGTGACGGTTTGAACCACAGCATTTACAAGTGGTTTTAATTGCGAGTTTTGATCTTGGTAAAAGGGTTCCATCCAACCAGAGTTTTGGACTAAAAATGCATGTTGTCCTGCACAAGTCAAAGATGATATAAGGCTAACTAAAGCCATTAATCCTATTTTCTTCATGCAGCAAGCTCCCAGCCTAAGATTTCAGTTAAGCTAGGGTTATAAAAATACAAAATGTTTTGATGAATAAAGAATCTTGACTGCAACGGCTTTTCAACTTGAACACGATGAAAATCTATGAGCCCATCATGCGTATCTATAAATAGCATAATATCCTGTTTAGACTCATCTGCAAGTTTCTGCTCAATACCTATATTTGTATCTGTATCAAAACTAAAACCTAAAATTAGTTGGTGCTTTTCATCCTCAATAAGTGGAACCGTAAAACGATGTGTTGGTTCAACACCAACTTTTTCTTTCCAAATATCTTTTACGTCAAGTTTGTCACCCAGGTAGAATTTTGAAAAGCCAGTGGTAAAACGAAATAAAGAAGGTTGTACATGTGGTTTTTCTGCATCGAGCTCGATATAACACCAAGGTCCTTTCTCAGCATTCTGACTTGTACAGAATTGGTAGAAATTACCTTTTCTATCATCATAAGGTGCGCCAAAACGAAAATCAGGCTTATATCCTGGTATCCACATCTCGTAAACGACCCTTAGCTCTTGATTATCAAGCCCCTCAAATTTTAAAATCAACTGGCCTGATTTACCAATCCAAATAATACGTCTATTGTCATACACTACTTTTTCAAAATAAATTTCTGATGCTGGATTATTTACTACTACTGATGTCTGCCGAGTAAGTACATCAACAACCTGCAGCTGATTATTGATCAACATTGGTTGTAATATTTTTTTATTCCAATATACAGGCATACCCAAACATGGATTATGTTCAGTCACATACTGCGTCTGATATCTCAACGATAACCCATCAATAATAACTCGTGCCAAACCAGCTTTAGTCGGAATATATAAATGAGGTGTTCCATCTGCACTCATAACACCTAAAAGGTGTAAATATTCTTCTATTGGTTCTGGGCAGCGCTCTAAACGCGGACCTTGATTACTTAAATCTAGCCATTCATTATTATATTGGCTCCAAATTGATAGACTTCCATTTACTTTATTCAATGCTATTAGCTGAGGAATATCTGTACCTGTTTTAATAGACACAAATTCAAAAATTCCTCTTGGCGGCATTTTAATTTTCAGTAGCGCATCATTACTGACATCAGGTTTACGTTCTAATTCTTTGAGTTGGCTACTCAATTGCAAGCCGTGATTATCCACATATTGACGACCATCATCATAATGTAAACTTTGCCCATAAGGTGCAAGCCAATATGAATCTGAATTGATTTTTGCTTTTTCTAGACGCTTACCCGTTTCAGGATCATACAAAAATTCAGAAGGATACATTTTCGCACCCAAACTTGGCAAATTAAGTAATTGCTTAACAAAGTGAGGATTCACATGATCTGCAATTCTTAAATTCGGCGTATTTTTTAAGGTATAACCGACTTTGTCATCTTGAACCCAAGTTCCGGATGCTAAATTCCACACTACTTTATCCTGATTATGAATCAAGACACACCCCATATTTTGAGTTTCTTTTGCAACATTCTAGACAGTTTTTTTTACTTTCAAACTATTTATTTGATTTTTTTTTAATAAAATTAGATAGTTAATATAACCTTAACAATGGACAAATATTATTTAACAAAAACTAACAAATTGTTTCATGTTTTATTTGAATTTTCCCATATAACGATTTAGTCAAAATAATCATCATTACATGAATCATGTTTAAGCCAATGACTCCATAATTTGAATTGCTGAATGATTTCGGTGGCTCAATTTATATGCACATAGTGAGATATAGATCTCACATAAAAAACCATTAATATTAGGGGCTTTAATTTTTACTAAATTGTATTGCCCCTATAACAGGTTTAATAAGGTTTCTATTTTATTGCGTTGTTTTAAATGAGATTCATTTGATACGGATAATTGAACAAGCCCCATGTTCTTTCCATGATAAGGTAATTAGATCAATACCTTCATCTTTAATCTGCTTTTTAAGTTTTGGCTGATGTCGGGCCACAAGCCTTTTTAAATTGGATAATGCTCTGATCTGCAATTTCTTCTAAATGGCTGGCATACCATTGCATCATATTTGTCCTGTCCTGCAGGTACTGGCGTTTGCCAAAAACAGGAAATACATGTTTTTCCAATGCACTTTTATTTCTGGTCATCGTGTCCTGCACCCAAGTATTCGCTTTGGTGTCTAACCATTCACGGGCCAGAACTTCAAAGGTGGCATTGTGCTGTTCTAGTTCTTGCCGTTTACGTTCTTGCTTGGTGATGATTGGATTATCGCCGTGTGAAATATCCTTAATGATTTCTCTGGCCTTTTTACGTGCGCCAGCTCCCGACAATTCAGGATAAGTACCGATGCCAAGCCGCGACCATTTGCCATTTGCCTTCTTGTATCTGAATAACCACGCTTTTTTACTATCAGGCTTTACACGGGAATATAAGCCTTCGCCGTCCAGCTCCCGATACTCTTTTGATTCAGGTTCCAGATTAGCTAATATGGTATCTGATAGCGGCCACTTTTTAATATCGGATCTTTTCATTTTTGTATCACTGCGGTTTCAATAATTATTGAATGACACAAAGTGTGATACATGATAAGCAATGCTGTAGATATTTATAATTCGTTATAAGTACCCGTAAAAAAGCCCTGAATCCTTTATAGATCTGGGCTTTCCAATTCATAAGTCATTATATAACGTCATGTGAATTTATAAATTTGGTGGAGGTGGCGACAATTGAACAAATCTTATAAGTTACTGTTTTATATTTATTAAATTTTACCTAAAAACTCCAGTGTACATGACAGTGTACAGATTATATGTTGCTGGCCTATTGTCTTCGGGTTTGGTTGTCATACTGGGTGATGAACTCAGGAGTTAAAAGCATTCTTTTTAGGCACTCCTCTGCTTTTTTATTGATGCACTCAGTTTGATTTTCTCTCCAGTCTTTATGAATAGGGAGGGGGATATTGAAAAGCTCAGGCTCTAGCTTATAAATGACCGCACCCTTAGGCACATTTTTACACGCGCGAAATTAAAAATTCAGGGTCTTGACACAATACAAGCAAGGTATAGCAAGGCTTTGCTTTTTTTGTGATGCTGATAATCTCTATTTTTCGGCTGTTTTCAGTGCTGTTTTTCTATCAGATAGGTGCTTATTTTGGCTTATTTTTAATGAATATCGGCCCTATCTCGCGCGCCCGCGCGTTTTCTTGATTATTGTCTGATGGTATAGCGGTTTGCTGTGTTTTTTCGCTCCCATCATTTAATTGAAGCGGAATAGAGTATTTAAAGCTGCTCCTCTTATTGGTGGCTCAGGTGTCCCGAAAATTTGGGAGATTGAACTAAGTATCTTTAAGCTACTCACTTGACCGCCCAGGTGGTGGAGCAAGTCACCCGGTCACCTTTCAAATGTGAGCAAGTTTGCTCATATCCCCCAGTGGGGGGAATGCTCCCGATCCGTCCGCCATTGGCGGTTATACCTGATCCGCTACTACACTTTAAATGTAGTTAAGAGATGCCCCCAAAGTTGGGGTTATCTTTATGAGTGACTGATAGTCACATGCAAAACTCACTTTTGAGGTCTGTCCATATTTGGACGCACCCACTCAACGCAATTTTTCGCTCAGTGAATACCGTTGCTCACTTTTGAGCATCGCTTTTATGGAGTGGTCATTTTGACCATACCCACACTGTGTGACTGTACGAAAGTTTCGTAGTTCATTAACCAACGCAATTTTTCGCTGGTCTACTACGGAAAACTCAGGTTTCGGAACAACTACGCGCGCGTGTAGGTGGACGCAATTTTGCGCCGTCCTACTTCAGAAAACTTCAGTTTTTCGGACTGCTTTAAAAAAGAAAACCTGATAAAACCTGAGATTCAGAACGGCGTACCTGTTAACATTTGTTGACATTCAAAACGCTGCGTTTGTTATCAATTGTTATGGTTTGAAATACTACAAAATACTACTTTCCACTGGCTGCTCGGACTTGTCAAAGCTAGTCAGCTTCAATACTGATAATTCACACGATGCCGATCTATTGGCCCATGCTAATAAACTGGATGATTTTAGCGGATGGGTTAAAGAACAATTGAATGAAGATATGACGCAAAAGAAAGGCTCACAATAGTGGGCTTTTTTAATGCCTGAAAGTTAGATCAATAAATACTCATGTCTACCGTTACACAGCCGGAAACTGTCCGTTTCTGACATTTCCTACTGTGCGTTTCTGACACGTTTTATTGTGCGTTTCTGACATATTTGGGGGTTTTTAACCGTCCGTTTCTGACATATTTGCTGTGCGTTTCTGACATTTTTCGCCGTCCTGTTCATCCTAGATAACTCACTAAGAATAGTGATAGTCAGTATTTGAACTTAACAAAACTTAACCTTTGAACTTGATATTTGTTTTACGTAGTTTTACAAGATAGGTATTCGTTAAAAACGGCGTAAACCTTGATATGACTATGTTTGAGCATGGTTTTAATGGTCTTTTTAATGTGGTGCTGTCAAAGTAAATCAAAGGTATGTTGTATATCTAAATTTTCCCTTTCAGATTTGGAGTCCAGTAGGGTGACATTTGAAATTCGACCCTTTGAAAGAGATGCTTTTATCTAATTAGACTGCACCGATCTAAAGCAATCTAAAGCTATTTATTCAGTTCTGGTGCAAATAATCTGCATGGTTATCTTGACCATTCAGCCAATAAAAAAGCTCCCCATATTTAGGGAGCTTCGATTAAAGCAATTGCAGCTCATCAGCTCGAATCTCGGTTATTTCCCGATCCGTTCCTTTACTGTCTTTCCACTTCCTTGTGCGTAGTGAGCCTTCGATATACGCCTTAATTAGACTATTTCTTTAAAAAAGATAGGGTGACGAATCACCCTGTTTAATTAACTCATGCCACCAGATAAAAGAAACTCTTTGGGTTCTTTGATGTGACCAAGCCATTCGAGTGTCTGTTCGTCTATAATCTCCGCTGCTCCTGGTGCATCACCTGCAATATCTTTAAGCCCTTCACCTATCTGGGTAATTGCCTGTCGTAGCTGCTTAGCATCCATCAGTCGTGTATCAACCATATGCTTAAGAATCTGGCCCATAAAGTGGGCATCCAGTTGACGGCGTTGTTTATTGTTAAAGCATTCATTCTCTAATTTGCGTAAACGCTGTTCTAATTCCATATTGCTACCCTTTTACCCTTCTTAATTCGTTATATATAAAACCACCTTGACGGCTTTCACGGCGGATAACTGCCATCATCGCAGAATCAAAGCCCTGTGCTAGTGCCTTCTGGCCTTTGGTGTCTATCTGTGCACCACTATCTGTAAAGGTGATGTGCTGTGTGATTTGTACGTTGCTATCACTGCCACTTGGTTTTACATCTATCCTAGGAATCTTAGGGTTAAATGCTGGAATAGGATCAGCCAGACCACCACCTGCAAAGCCGTTTTTAATTGAATGACGTAGTGCATAGAATCCCTCAGGACCACCCAACGCTCTAATTTCCTCCTGAGTTAAGACACCTTCACCTCTATGGACAAGTCCTGCAACTTCATACTTACCACCATAACCAGTCCAACCGCCTTCTGCAAAGTTTGCTGGTTGAGCTGCTTGGAGTAATGAAACAAAGGTCCCCGATTCAACCGCTGCCAGTGCTGCTGCTCCTGCCTTCTGCCATACAGTACCAGGCTCGTTTGCATAAGCATCTGAGGCTGATTTCCATACGTTCATACCTGCTTGAGATAAGGCGAATGCTCTTTGAGCAAAATACAATGCTCTGTATGCGGATGATGAGCTGTCGACCAACCCCATGAGAGCGCCGGCAAACTCAGTTCCATACTGAGCACCGTAATTCATCTGTAGGGCTAGTTTTTGTCGCTGAAAGTCTTCTTCAGTTATAAGCATCTGTTTACGAGCTTCAGCTAATAGTTCTATGTCCTGTTGGTATGGTGAGTCTTTCTCATCAAATCTGTCCTGATATTCTCCCCAAACATTTTCACGCTCTGCATTCTGCTCAATGCCTTGCTGAAGATTCACTTCCTTAATTTTTGCTTCTTTCATTTCAGGAGAGTAAGCAACTGTATTCAGAATCTCCTTTCTAACTACATCGTAATATTCCCGAGCATAGTCTCCAGCTGTCATGTACATCCGTTTTGTTTCGAGTAGCTCTTTTTCTTGTGCCAGTTTGAGAGCTGTATATCCACCTTCGTAGATTTCCTTTAATGCCTGAAGCTTGATTTCCTTCTGTTGGGCTGTAAGTTCCTTGTCTGCGCGTATTGATTGCTGGTCTAGGCTGTACTTGTACCGGAATGCCTCGTCTTCAGTTAATCGGTGCTGTGACACTTCCCAGGCGAATTGAAGTTCCTTGAGTTTAATTTCCTCATGAGTGAGTTCTTTAACCTTCTTGGCTGCCTTGGCTCTTCCTTCTGTTGCTTTTGCTGCCTTATTTTCCTTATCAATAACATCCTGTAAGCCTGTTGCTGTTGAAGCATTGCGCTGCTGAATCTCTCTAATTCCTCGCAATTGGCTTGATTTGGATGAACCCACCCGATTGTCTATATCATCCATCTTTGCCGCTGCATCGAGCGCTGTGGTGCTTATATCAGCCCTCATTTCAGCCAGAATGGATTTTGCTAACTGAAATTCACCTGAGACCAATGCTGATCCTGCTGCTGCCAGTCCTCCCAACCCTTTTCCGAAAACTTGAATTGAAGCTGTAGCACCGATTGCTACTTTCCCAATGCCCCGGATCGCGGTTCCTACACCCTCTGCCACTCCAGTGAACTGTAACCCCTGCTCTGATCCGCCCAAGAATGCGTCCGCTACATCTACGAAAGCTGGGATTACTGCTGTAACCAGTTGGTTTTTAGCACCCTGCATCTGTAGATCAAGCATGAACATTTGATCTTTAAGCGCCAAGGCTGCTTCTTTGGTCTGGTCTGTCATGATAAGGCCGGCACGTTCTGCCATATCACCATAGAGCTTCATGCCTTCGCCACCGTTCGCCAGTAGTGGGTAAAGGTCTGTCATGTCAGAGGCCATAGACTCAAGGTAGAAAGACATTTCTTGCTGACTTACACCTGCATCCTCCAGCTTATCAACATACATCTGCAATGCTTCCGGTCCAGATAGCTTCTGCATTTCCAGAATTAAGCCTTTAGCCTCTTGTGCACCGCCTTTCATGTCTCCAGATAGCTTGTCGAAAAAGTCCTTTCCTCCGCCTGCTCCTACGGCGGTTAATTCACCCATTTTTTCGTTAAAGTCTTTCATCATGTCTGAGAGCTTGTCACCCTCAATACCCATGGCACTAGCACCTACGGCCATCTTCTGAAATTCTTGTGTGGTAGTGTTCGCCCTATTCGCAAATATCTCTAGCTCTGCTGCTTGGTTAGCTGTTGATACCGCTAAGGACCCCAATGCCATTGCTGCACTACCTGCTATGCCTGCAATCGCCATCCCATACGTATTCACTTGTGCGCGCATGTTGTCGAAACTAATTTTTGTCTGTTTTTCTGCCTGCTGCATTGGCCCTGTAAAATTACCAATCTTTGTGACCAGGTCTAGAGTCAATGTTCCTAACGATGTCGCCATATAAACCTCCTAAACTTCTAAAGTATTATGGTTGATTTTCATAACCGCTCGTACTTCCAAAGTTTTTTTAATTTTTGATTAATCTTTGTTTTTCACCAAGTACATCTCAAAATAATTTCTATAGATGCATATAAACCTCCTCATAGTATTAATATTAAAAAAGCCCCCAACTAAGGAGGCCAATCTATTAAAGCAATTGCAGCGTTTCCGCTTTGATTTCTGTTATCTCACGCTCTATCCCTTTGCTGTCCTTCCACTTCCTTGTTTTTAGACTTCCCTCGATAAATACCTTTCCGCCCTTTTTAAGGTACTTGCTCGCAATCTCAGCCAATCGGTTGTTGGTGGTGATTCTGTGCCATTCTGTAGCCTCTTTGCGCTCGCCTGTGGTCTTGTCCTTCCAAAACTCAGTAGTTGCAACGCTGAAAGTCGTAAGGCTGCCACCGTTGGAGAATTGCTTAGTTTCAGGGTCACGGCCCAAAACGCCCATTACAGTTACTCTATTTAAATTTGGCATTCTTCAATTCTCAATTTATACATTCCCACTTATAGAAAACCTTGCGATTCTGCGATTTTTAGCTGTATGCCCTATATAGCTTGGCTTGGCGTTTCGCTTAGGATTTCCGACTTCTTGCGACTTTGCGATTTCTAAATGCGATTTTTATAGCCCTATACTCACTAATCGCAATAAATCGCAGCGTGTCGCAATCGAATCGCAACCTATTTGCGACTTTTAAGGCCTTTATTAGCAAGGCTTTCATGTCAAAAATCGCAGAATCTCAGCTATTTCAGTAATAATGGATTCAACTCAATGTATTGAGTTCGGTTAATAGTGGTTAATCTCACAAAATTATGGTCAACCAGTTCATCTAAACAACGGTTAAATTCCTTAACTGCTCTTAGCTTGGATGGTGCGCCCTTCAATGCAAGCGTTTTAGCAAGTTGGTTTGTCTGATCTGCATTACATTTATTAATTAAATAACGTGCAAGACGCTCCGCTTCCGTTTCGGTTTTAACCTCAATATCTGCATACATTGCCCATTCATTTAAAGAATGCTTAACGACCTCACAAGCTCCCTTTAGAGTTTTGGCATCAATCCACTGCAAGCCCTCAAAATAAGCGAATACAGTAGCTAAACGGCGCGCTAATTGACTGGCACGACTAGCGAACGCTTGTAGATACTCATAACGCTTCCCTTTGCCCTGTAATTCCTCAAACATATTGTAGAACGCTGCATCTACTTCCTTTGCTTCTTCATTCATAGGCAGAACATAACGCCCATTATGCAATTCATCCTCAGACTTCACATGAGGGCAGTCATCGAGTAAATATTCGCAGCGTGTCCAGTAGGCTATAAGCCTATGGTCTGTGCTTGCGTTTTTATTTCGATAGATTGCATCTTGTAGGCGTGTGCCTGCTAGGTTTTCGGGAATGGTTAGAATAAATCTAGGTAAAAAACCTTGTCCCCTTAACACTGGGTCTTTTAATGCCTCGGCTAGAACTTCATGCTGTCCCTGTAGATTGAATGTGAGCCTAACGTCATAAGCTCGGCCACTGCCATTTAGGTTCGACTTAGATCGGGTACGCTCCACAAAACCATCATCAAATAACTTGGCATAGCCTCCTAGTGCTTGGTTGCGTGTATCGGCTTTCATAGTATGGCCACCAAAAAACTGGCCTGCTTCATCACTTGCAATAGAGGCATTACTTAAAATGCCGTCAATATATAAGCCTGCAATAGATTCAAGAGTTATATCGCTGTATAGGGTGCTAGGGTCATTCGGTGGTGGATTCTCTGCACAGTATGCCTCACGGTCTTTTTTAGGTAGCCCAGCTTGTCCGCTTTTCCATTGCTCCAGCTCTTGTCTGTATGCCTCGTACTGTTTGCGCTCATGCTTAATGATGGCCTGATCTGCTAGGTTTCGGCTCGTACTCTTACGGCTTCCGCTTTGGCCTTCGGTCAGTAAAAATAAACTGCATGGCTCTCCCTGTGCATTAAATGGATGGGGGGCATTTACTTTAGCCTGGGCAATATGCGACATAGCACCAATAACACATTGGGCAGTCATGGCTATAGGTGACTGTACGTGTTCAGAAATGGCCTTTACCGCATCTTGTGCCAGTGGTGGTAGTGCATGGATCGGATAAGGATTTAAAACGGTTTCTGATTGAGATAATGGCAATAGCTCGCCCCACTCACTAGACTTGCTTAATAGCTCAATAGCCTCATCAAGAAACGCCCGTATTTCTGCTGTGTCTTCATCCTTAATAAATTGAAAATAGAATTCACTTACACCCACTTTCAAATACTGATTAAGCAATCTGACAGGTGTATTTTGCTCTAATGCTTTAAATGGCTCGAGCTGCAGTTGTTCAGGTCTGACAGGTAGATAAAGCTGTGTATATCCAGCCGCTGACAGTTGATTAATAACAAACTGGAACTGCTTAAAATCACCTGGCTTGAGCGCCGTCTGATGTTTGTTGCACAGTGTAGGTAGCACTACCAAAGCGACGGCGTACCCAGTGTGAGCGACTTTAAAGAATGACTCCAGGCTATAGGTGATAATGACAGGCTGGGTATGGTCAAAATCACCATACCTTGCAAAACCCTTGGCCAACCCGTCAGGCATAACAGACACACGCTGCCCATCTTGCATGACAGCACACTGTACAAGCTCCATTTGCCCATCATAGATAGGCAGAATCAAAGGCTGTGCATAGGTAACGCCGTTTATATCCACATTGCCATCATCGACATAGATCGGCTGCTCAGGACTGCCAAAACGCTGTATTAATGGATGTGATGAATAAGCATCATTAAACGATACAAGCTGTGTGCATTCGTTTAAAATGGCTTCGGGTGTTATTAGTTCTTTGGGGTGGTCATAATCAAGCATTGTGGCTGCCCCCTTCCATCACAGCATCAACCGCGGTTTCTAATGATTCTTTTAATTGTCCTACTGCTAAGAACAAGCCATGCATAGCTGCTGCTGTGTGGCCTTTGGATAAATAAAAATCTGCAAGTTCTTCAAGTGTGACCAAGATGCCAGTAGCCTGATTAATAAACATTGAAATATTTAACTTAGTTTTCGCACTAGCGCTCTCAATATCTTCTAAAGCACCATTTGCCAGCATTCCGCAAACGCTCATCATGGCCTTAGCCTTATTATCAGACAGGTCACGCTGGTCATAACTGACATACAAGCGAAATAATGAGCCTTCTAGCGACTCAAGAATGACTTGGGCATTTTCTAAAAGGTCTTGAGCTGTTTTATTGATTTGATTTGACATGATTAAGCCTCCTCACTTTCGAAAGCTAAAGGCAGGATCCGCTCGATCATTTCCAATTTTGTTTGAATTTCAGCAATAAGATTGGCGACAATTTCCGCTTTAATCACTAGTTTGTTGCCACCATCAAAACATTGAAAAGTAGCAATTGAAATATCCTTTGCACTGGCCACTAATTCATAAGCAACGTCTTGGGCATTCAAATGATTTGCTTCGGCATGGGGTGCAAAAAAGGCACTGGTGCTACCTAAAGATGGGTTATAGGTTTTTTTGATCTGATTCGACATGATTACACTCCCCCTACTTTTTTAAGCATTGAGGAAATGCGCTGAACTAATCCCTGCTTTTGTGCAAAGTCAGTAGATTGAATACGCTGGCGTGTAATTTGATGAATATTTTTAGGCATGATTAATGCGCTCCTGAGTTTGGAGCTCTGCCAATTACGACCAAGTAATTTAGGTGGCAAAGCTGAAAGGGGTTGGTCGACCAGTAACTCAGGTGACTGGCAAGCGCGAACGCTTCCCCCTCCAGCTCCGCCATAACATGCGAACGCATAGAGATATTACGCATACAAAAAAAGCCCGTTAAGCGGACTGTATGCGCTGAGTATTCATAGCCGACCAAAGCTAACTTTGAGATTTTGCCCAAAGCCCGATTAATATAACCATACTTGGGCGTGTTAGCAATATTGAATAACTTGTTTTTCATGCTTAAAGCTCCTCTTGTATGATTTCTAGGACTTCAATCATTTGTTCTTTGATTTCTGCCATTGAGAAGATGCGCCCCTCCTCAATATCAATAATTAAACCGACTGCAACATCATAGATATTGGCTAACCGCATTTCGTCATCGGTCATAGGCTGACTATCGGCTTGAGTTTCGGATTTAAAATCTATGATTTGGCTCATGCCTTCACCTCATTGAATACGGTTAATATTGATATTTGAATCAATCAAAACGCCGTCATTCGATAACCCGACCTGCTGGCGGTTACTCATCATTTGTAATAACTGCTGCTCTGCTTCTTCAGGGCTAATGTCGAAATGCTTTGCAATGTCCTCTAAACGGTACATAGGCTCGCCGTCATCCGTGTAACCGCTTGGCGGTGGCAATAGGTTTAACTCTTTTGCCTTTTGGTGCATCTCTGCTTTGATATGCTCGGGCGTGTAGTGCATTGTCAAAATAAGGGCTTGCTCAGTGATGGGGTGGTGTTCCCCATACTGTGCCAGCATCGCTTTATAGTGGTCGAAAGCCTTGAAAAACTCGGGGTTTACATGATTATTCACTGCATACCCCTTCAAAAGTTAGCTGTAAATTTGCTTTGCATGTTTCAATGCGGACGGCGTTTAAATGCTTTTCATGTTTACGGCGGTGCATACCTAAACTGTGAAATGTGCCTTTATCCTTAGATACCTTTTCTTGCATACATAAGCGGTTCAGCTCCTCATAAGCTATCTGCCGTGCTGAATATGAGCCAGTCTTGCGGATGCTTGGCAGTACCTCAGCAAATACCCAGTTTTGGAAATTAATTGCTTCGGGTTTATTGGATCGAAAAATGATGCGATAAAGATTAGGCTCATTAATAAATTTGAGCTTTTGAGTACCGCCATTTGTAAGGATGTGGCAATCCGCCACACCCTTTGTGTCTAACTCACGAAATAGTCGTGATGTACGGCTTATGTCTAAAGATTTATAAACATCGGTCAAACAAAACCATGGCTCTTTACTGTCATCTAGGACAATCCGAACGCCGTGTTCATTAAAATTAAAAATAGATGGGTTCATGACTGCACCTCTTTAAGCTCGTAACGTGCATGGGTGCCAATGCCTGAACTATTGCGCTCGTTATGAGTCACAATGTCATAACCTTGACGGCGTAGCTTTTCGATTATTGCGCTCAGGCGGTAGCAATTAAAAAGACGGATTGCATCCACCTGGGTAATGCTTCGCCCTTGCTTGATATGGCTTAAAACTTGATTTAATTGGGTGTTATTCATTGTTTAAGCCTCCATTGCTGCAAGGCTTTGCTTTTGGCTGTTATGCCACTCTACAAGCTCGGCATAGTCGAAATAGACTGGAGCCTGTTTGCTATCCCCTGTTTTGATTGGTCGCGGAAATGCTGCATCAGTACGCACGATATGGCGCAATGATTCGCGGCTTATGTCCAGTAGCTCACAAGCGGTTTTAAATTGGACGCGGATTGGTTTGATAGTCATAAAAAAACCCATATCTAGGAAAGAATATGGGTAAGTATGGGATTGATTTTTATTTAAATAAAACATGTGCGCCGTTGTTGTACAAGGTACATTGCACACTGTACAAAATGCGCCGCATCTTGCAAAAAGTTAACTTTTTTCTTTTGCTGCCTTAGATACTAATGAATAGATTTTTCTGTAGTTCGATTCATCAACCAAAGCATTCTGGTGTATATGATCTGCACACTCTGTATAGGTCGCCCAGTTACGAGTGAGCCATATCGCCTTGATTTCATCTTTTGTTTTATTGTCTTTTATTCTCGTAGTTTTATGCCTTTTCTGAGCAAGCACACGCATGCGATTACTTTTTCTTTCCTCTCTATCGATATAATTTTCAAAAATCTTGTGACACTGCTCACATAATTTCAGGCATCTATATAACTCGCATGTGAAAAATGGATGAAATCCATATCCATGCAGGCACCATATTAAATAGCGGTAAGCATACAGGGTGATAATTAAATAATTTTCAATAGGCCCATCTCCCTTAGCCTCATCATCTAAATGATTTATTATTTCTGTAAATTCATTATTAAAATTATCTGACTCAGCCTTAAGATCGATATATTCCAGTAATTCTCTTTTATATTTTTTTGGCTTAAAGTCTTTTTTTTCTCTTTTTAAATAGGTCATTAATAAATTAAAATTTCTGTTCATATCTTCGCGTAAATCGCGCTCAATTTTTTTGGTGGCTTTTTCTACTATTAATTGAGTTTTTAGGTTTAATTCATCCGAATTCATCGTTATTTATGCTTCCCACGGCGCACCCAAAAAAAATAGCTAAGTCAATCGAATGGGTGTTCGACTTTCGCCCCGTCAGGCTAGACTTAGCCATATAAATATAACCCATATTTACCTATATTTGTGCATATATTGGCTAGTAGTGCGACAAGTCTTGTCACTTGACCTTTTTGAATTGGATAATGCTTTGATCTGCTATTTCTTCTAAATGGCTTGCATACCATTGCATCATGTTTGCCCTATCCTGTAGGTACTGGGCCTTGTTATATACGCCTGCCACGCCGTCCTTTACGTGTGCCAGTGCTGCCTCAATATGACGTTCATCAAAACCACGATCGTTTAACAAGGTACTGGCAATATGCCTAAAACCGTGTGGTGTCTGTCTGCCCTCATACCCCATACGGCGCAAGGCCATAATAAAAACTGTGTCTGATTTCGGCTTGTTCTTATCCGATCTGCTCGGAAATAAATAGTCTGAATTGGTTTGGTAGGTCTGCAGCTCTTTTAATATCGCTACTGCTTGAGTAGATAGAGGCACAACATGCTCACGGCGTTTCTTCATGCGGTATTCGGGGATATTCCACAATCCTTGCTCTAGGTCGAACTCCTCCCATTTGGCTTCCCTTAACTCAGTAGGTCGGCAAAACAACATAGCTAAAAGCTGCAATCCCATCCGAACATCCATAGTCGGATAATTATTAATGGCTCTTAATAGTGCTGGTAGTTCCTGCTCGGTTACATGGGCCATGTTCTCTTTTTTGCCCTGTTGCAGATATTTTTGGATGCCTTCCACTGGGTTGTAATCCATTCGGCCAGTTACCTTCGCAAAATCGTATATATCACGACACATGGCGCGAACTCGGTTCACCTGCTCGTATATACCCTGCTTCTGCTGAATGCCTTTTAAGTGGTTCATCCACTCAATCGGTTTTATGGTGGTGTACAAGCGTTTACCAAAAATGGGAAATACATGTTTTTCCAATGCACTCTTATTTCGGGTCATAGTGTCCTGTACCCAGGTATTCGCTTTGGTGTCTAACCATTCACGGGCTAATACTTCAAAGGTGGCATTGTGCTGTTCTAGTTCTTGCCGTTTACGTTCTTGCTTAGTAATGATTGGGTTATCGCCGTGTGAAATATCCTTAATGATTTCTCTGGCCTTTTTACGTGCACCAGCTCCCGACAATTCAGGATAAGTACCGATACCCAACCACGACCATTTACCATCCGCTTTCTTATATCTAAATAACCATGCTTTTTTACCATCGGGCTTCACACGAAAATATAAGCCTTCGCCGTCCAGCTCCCGATATTCTTTTGACTCTGGGTCTAGGTTAGCTAGTACGGTATCTGATAAAGGTCTGCGTTTGATGTCGGTTCTTTTCATGAGCTTGTACACCCGTGAGTTCAATAAAATGTGCAATGTACAAGGCAGTGTACACCGTGCATGTACACTGTAGCTAGTTATATTTGGTTATGTTCAGGCAAGAAAAAAGGCTTAATCCCTTTAGAATCAAGCCTTTTCGCTTTAAACTTGGCATGTTTAGCCATGTTTTGTTTTGAATTTTGGTGGAGGTGGCGGGAGTTGAACCCGCGTCCGCCAGCACTACGCTCGAGAATACTACATGCTTAGATATCGTCTATTGTTTTAACTCTTTGTGACCCGACGAACAGGATACAAATCGCGATCCTCTTAGTTTAGTACAAAGCCCCGAGGCTTGGCTTTATACGGACTTGTGTGCGTGCGCTTCAGTCGGACTCTCTAACCACAAGTATTCGGAGAGGCGGACAAGCTGCCCTTAGGCAGCTAGAGCGTATGATTCGTCGTTTGCGACTAAAAAATGCAAATTTGATTTACGAGAGAAAATGCGCTCTCGGCATGCATCTATGAGTTTCATCACCAGCGTCGAAGCCAGAAACACCCCCAAAGTACAAGGCAATCATAGCATAGATGTCAAAAATTACGATGCATTTTCTAAACATTTACACAACTTGATGCGCTTAATTACATTATTGCGCTAATATTTTACTTTTCAAGCCGAATAACAGAAAAATTATGAGCTATTTACTGGCCCTAGATCAAGGAACCACATCGAGTCGGGCTATTATTTTTAATGAACATGGACAAATTCAGGCAACGGCTCAACGTGAAACCCATATTCAGACGCCACATTCAGGTTGGGTCGAACAGGATGCTCAGGAAATCTGGAGCACGCAGATTGCGGTGGTACAGCAAGCGCTTGCTACGGCGCGTATTCTCGCCAAAGATATTAAAGCCATTGGTCTGACCAATCAGCGCGAAACCACGGTGGTTTGGGATCGAAGAAATGGTAAACCGCTCGCGCCGGCCATCGTCTGGCAAGACCGTCGAACGTCTGACTGGTGTAACCAGCTGATTGAACAGGGCTGGATGACCAAAATTCAGCAAAAAACCGGTCTACGGATTGATCCTTATTTTAGTGCAGGAAAATTGGTCTGGTTTCTGGAGCATGTAGAAGGCGTACGTGAACTGGCTGAACAGGGTCATGTCGCTTTTGGTACTATCGATAGCTGGCTGATCTGGAACCTGACTCAAGGCGCAGAACATGTGATTGAAGCCAGCAATGCTTCCCGTACCATGCTGATGAATCTGCATCAACAAACTTGGGACGAAGAACTACTGGAGCTGTTTCATATTCCTGCTTCGGTCTTACCAAAAATTATTTCCTCGGATAATTATATCGCTGACACCGCTTCAGGTTTACTCGGTGCCAATATCCCCATTACCGGTATTCTAGGTGATCAGCAATCTGCACTGTTTGGTCAATCCTGTTTTGAAGTGGGGAGCGCAAAAAATACCTATGGCACCGGCTGTTTTATGCTGTTCAATACCGGTCAAGACATCCAGCTCAGTCAGAATAAACTGCTTTCTACCCTTGCCTGGCAAGCGCAGGGTCAAACCACCTATGCACTGGAAGGCAGCGTGTTTATGGCGGGTGCGGTAGTGCAATGGCTACGTGATGGTCTCGGGATTATTCAAAAAAGCAATGATATCGAAAAACTGGCCTGTAAAGTTGAGGATACCGACGGCGTGGTTTTGGTTCCGGCCTTTACCGGACTTGGCGCACCGCATTGGGACAGTGAAGCGCGTGCCCTGCTCTGTGGCATGTCTCGTGGTACGACTCAAGCGCATATCGCCCGAGCAGCCTTAGAATCAATCGCTTTTCAGGTATCGGATGTCCTCAGTGCAATGCAATCCGACATTGCCCACCCTTTAAAAGAATTACGGGTCGATGGCGGTGCCAGTAGCAATGACATGCTGATGCAGTTTCAGGCAGATATTCTCAATGTGCCGGTGCTACGTCCGAAAATACTGGAGTCTACCGCTTGGGGAGCAGCAGCCATGGCCGGATTAAAATCCGGAATATTTTCCAGTCTGGAGGAAATTTCGCAGTCTTGGCAACTTGAACATGCCTTTGAACCGAAAATGCAAAATGATGAACGTGAAGCTCATTTAGCCAAATGGCAGAAGGCCTTAAATCGGGCCAAATCAGATCTATAACCTGTATCGATCTGAAGGTCGAAAGCTAAAAAAGCACTGTTCAACAGTGCTTTTTATTTTCTATCTCTTACCCTCAATAAGCATAAGATGCGATCGCTGTAGCAATTGGCTTATCTTCATCATTGACCATGGTCATACGCATGGTGCAGCCCTTACGCCCCAAACGTAAGGTTTCTGCCCGCGCGATAAAATATTTACCGCGCCCGGGCGCCAGATAATCCACCCGCATATCCACTGTCGCCAAACGTGAGACTTTTTTAATGGTATCGGCAATGGTTTCAGGTTCGGCTTTTTTATATAGCTCCCCCATCGCTACAATTCCACCGACACTATCGAGTACCGTGGCCGCAAGACCGCCATGCAAAATTTGAAACGCGACATTCCCAACCATAAAATCCTGCATTTCGACATAGGCTTCGATCTGGCCTTCCACCACCCGCATGCTCATACCATTATGCTTAAAAAAAGGAGAGCTATTAAAAGCATGTACCAACTGATTTAAGACCACATCAATATCCACCTTTGCCCCCAAGTGTATATTACCTGTCCAGCTTTTCTCTGTCTTAGTCATCACTCTGCTCAAATCCACCGCAATAAAAAACCGCTAATTTATGCCCAAAAATTTCAGTTAGGGCTACAATAGGTGCCTAGTTTAATACTGATTGCTGAGATTTTTATGACCTATACGTTCAATCGTCCCGCGTTTCCTGCAACTCGCATGCGTCGTATTCGTAAAAATGAGCATTTACGTTCTATGGTACGTGAAACGCATATCAGTGCAGATCACCTGATTTATCCAGTATTTGTACTGCCGGGACAAAACCAGAGTCAAGATATTCCCAGTATGCCGAATATCCAGCGCCTGTCAGCAGACTTGCTGTTAAAAAAATCAGAGCGTCTGCTGGAACTGGGTGTCAATAAACTGGCACTGTTTCCAGTCACACCACAAGAAGATAAAAGCCTGACCGCCGAAGCGGCTTGGCGCGAAGATGGTCTGGTCCAACGCACTTTGCGTTTATTAAAAAAAGAACTGCCAGAAATGGTGCTGATTACTGATGGTGCACTCGACCCCTATACCACGCATGGTCAGGATGGCATTATTGATGAGACCGGTTATGTCTTAAATGATGAAACGGTCGAATGTCTGATTAAACAGGGCTTAAGCCATGCCGAAGCAGGCGCAGATGTATTTGCCCCAAGTGACATGATGGATGGCCGGATCGGTGCAATTCGTCAGGCCTTTGAACAAAATGGGCATATTTATACCTCAATCATGGCTTATTCAGCCAAATATGCATCCAGCTTCTATGGCCCATTCCGTGATGCAGTCGGTTCTGCCAGCAATTTAAAAGGCGGCAATAAATACAATTACCAGATGGATGTCGGTAACCGTGCCGAAGCACTGCATGAAATTGCGCTGGATATTCAGGAAGGCGCAGACATGGTGATTGTCAAACCGGGCATGCCTTATCTGGATATCGTCCGTGAAGTTAAAGACACTTTTGGTGTACCAACCTTTGTCTATCAGGTCAGTGGTGAATATGCGATGCTGGCCGCTGCCATTCAAAATGGCTGGTTATCTGACAGCGTGATTATTGAATCGCTGATGAGCTGCCGCCGCGCCGGTGCCGATGGCATCTGGACTTACTTTGCCGAAGAAGCTGCGCTTAAACTGAAAGACATGAAGTAAAAGGATTTCGGCGCAATGCATATCGCCATTATCGGCGCTGGCATCACCGGGTTGATGTCGGCGCTGGAACTGCTTGAACAGGGATGTTCTGTCACGATTTTTGATCAGCAAGTTGCCGGGAAGGCTGCGTCCTGGGCCGGAGGCGGGATTCTTTCTCCGATGTATCCCTGGCGCTACCCCGCTGCAGTCAATACGTTGGCCCGGCATGCCAAACCGCTCTATCAGGACTGGAATCAAAAACTGCAGCCAGTGACCGGTATCGATTTCCAGATTCATGAAAGTGGTATGCTGATTTTTGATGAAGCTGATTTTGAGATTGGCTTGTGCTATGCAGGAAAATATCAGGATCCTCAGCAACAGGCCGAATTGCTTGATCAGACTCAGCTACAACAAATCAATCCCCGAATTGATCAGCGCAAGTTCAAACAGGCGATTTACTTTCCGGAACTGGCCAATATCCGCAATCCGCGACTATTACAGTCGGTCATCAGCTATTTAAAACAGCATCCGCATGTCACCTGGCAAGAGCACTGTAAAATCACTCAGCTCAATATTCAGCAAGGCTGGGTAACGAGTGTGTCCAGTGAAAGTGGTCAACACTTTCAGGCAGATCAGTTTGTAATCGCCACAGGCGCATGGTCTGCAGGCTGGTCAGAACAGCTTGGCTGTGAAATTCCGGTGCAACCGGTGCAAGGACAAATGCTGCTGTTTAAAACCCCAGAAAACTGGCTACCGAGCATGTGCATGAACAAGGTCATGTATCTGATTCCACGGCGCGACGGACATGTTGTATGTGGTTCCAGTATGCGTCAGGTCGGTTTTGACACCTCGCCTTCTGCTGAAATCCGGCAAGATATTCTACAGGCTTGTCTGGAGATGGTGCCGGAACTGGCGGATTTTCCGCTGGTCAAGCAATGGGCCGGATTAAGACCCAGCTCACCCGATGGTATTCCCTATATTGGCAAAATCCCCGAATTGCAAAATGCCTGGGCCAATTTTGGCCATTTCCGCAATGGCTTATGCATGGCCCCAGCCTCAGGCAAGCTACTTGCTCAATTGATGCTTGAACAAACGCCGACCATTGTAGATCCACAGCCCTATGCTCCGGCCCATCTATTGGAGCCAGGTCGCTTAGTGCTTTAGGATATTATGCAGCGCTTCTTTCAAGGTTGGATAATCAAACTGAAATCCCGCATCCTGTAAAGCTTGAGGCTGTACATACTGACCGTTTAAAACCAGTTGCGATTGTTCTCCCAGCATCATTTTCAAGCTGCATGCTGGCAGTGGCAGTAAAGGTTTGCGTTTCAGTAGCTGTGCAGCAGTCCGGGCAAACTGTGCCTGACTGACTTTTTCCGGAGCAACCACATTAAAAATCTGCCCGGTCGTCGTTTCAAGCATCAAGAATTCAATCGCACGCAATACATCTTCTAAATGCACCCAAGTGACTGGCTGACGCCCATGACCAATCCGCCCGAACAGATTCAGTTTAATCGGCAATAACATCTGCGGCAGAATTCCACCACCTTTGCCGAAGACCACAGCAAAGCGAACAATTTTGGTGTTCTGACTGCTATAGGACAAAGCCAGTTGTTCCCACTTCGCACAGAGCTCAGACATAAAAATATCTTGTGGCGGGCTTTGTTCCGTACAGACCTGCTCCCAGCACTCACTCGGGTCAATACCATAATAACCAACGGCTGAGGTTGAAATAATCCGTTTCGGTTTGATCTGGTATTTTTCTAAATAGTCAAATAACTGTTTGGTGGTGTCTAAACGGCTATCCAGCAATTGCTTTTTACGCGCTGCTGTCCAGCGTCCCTGACCGATGCTTTCGCCAGCCAGATTAATCACATAATCAATCTGAGGCTGTTTTAATTCATCCAGCTGGTTAATCCAGTGAAAATCTGGATGCGGTTCAGATTGATTCTTGCGGCGGGTCAGCCCAATCACCCGATAATCACGTTCCAATAAAAAACGCACCAGATGACTGCCAATAAAACCACTCGCTCCGGTCACCAACACTACAGGTTTATCCATAAGTCATTCTTAGCCCTGTTATTTTTTCTATTTAAATTATACGCAACTTATTCTGGGGTTTTTCAATCAATGCCCTCTTTGTCGTGGTGAATTTGTATCCTGCCTGATGCGATCAATCTATCAAGATCAATCGTCATAAAGCCACCTACCTATCAGGCCTGCGGCGAATTGCCAAACATTTGATCTGCCATACGCTGTGCCTGCTTGCCATAGAACCAGTAAGTCAATAGATATAACGGAATCGCGATCAGCAAGAACATGATCAGCACAATACTTATAAATTGTGGCTGCTGTAGATATAGCAAAAAGTCCTGCCAAGCATTTGGATTAGAGCGCGTAGCAATCAGAATACCAAGTAACAGAAATAGCAGGTTATAGCCCCAATAAATCAGACTAAACCCCAAAGTGAATTTTTTACGTTCCGACTGCGTTGGGGCACGTTTTTGCTGTTTTAAAAACTTAAATAAGATCCAGATCATGGCTACCAGATAAGGAACAACCGTCAGTACGGCGCCCATCCCCGTTGGCATCAGTGCTGCCAGCACCCCGCAAATGCAGGTAAAAATAAAGCAGATAATAAAAAACCAGATAAAATAACGGGTTAAAGGCAACATAGGAATCACTCGGTGACATTCATCAAGCTAGTATAAAAAAAAACAGGTTTTTTTTCATTTTATTGTCAACCATCGGCCAGAAGGTGACGTTATATAGGGTACAAGGTACAAAAATTTGGACTGGCATCCACGAATTTTTGCTGACCTTAGAGCTAAAGCAATAAGTCCAGTGTACAGGGAAATTTTGAATAGCAGCCAAAATCTTCATGTAACACAAATTTGACCGACGATTTCACATCACTCGAATCGTCGGTTTTTATTTTTTAAAATTCCGATTTTTCAGCCTGATGAATTGCATGACTGTTCAAGACTGGGTGATTTAGACATGACTATCCTGCCATTTTGCCTACTGATTAAAATAAATTCAGCCTGACATCAGCAACAATTCGCTGAAATATCTTTTTTAAGTAGATTTTCCCCTCAGCTTTTTCCTATAGTAGCAAGGCAGACATTTCAGGGTTCATCTACATGGCAGTTCATTTTCTTCACACTTCCGATTGGCATCTGGGGCAATTTTTCCATAACCATGACCGTGAATTTGAACATGCCCAGTTTTTGACTTGGTTGCTCGATCAAATTAAAACAAAACAGCCGCATGCCTTGTTGATTGCCGGTGATATTTTTGATGTGATCAATCCAGCCTCAAGTGCGCAAAAGCAACTGTATCAGTTTCTGGCCGATGCACATGATCTGGCCCCGCATATGCAGACTTTGATGATTGCCGGCAACCATGATTCCGGTTACCGGATTGAGCAGGTTGAACCTTTTCTGTCTAAATTCAATGCCAAAGCTGTGGGAATTGTGGGCCGAACCGCAGAAAACACCCTGAATCTAGATCGCTTGCTGATTCCGATTTATGATCAGGATAAAAATATTATCGCCTGGTGTCTGACCCTGCCCTATTTACGCAGTGCCGAAATTACCGGGCTGAATGAACATACCAGCAATAGCCAGAATGCGATTAGCTATCTGCATCAACAACTGATTGCCGAAGCCAAGGCCCGTAAACAGCCGCATCAAGCTCTGATTCTAATGTCGCATGCACATATGCAAGGTGGCGAAACTTCCGACTCGGAACGGCCAATTATTGTCGGTAATGAAGAAGCGCTCTCGACGGCGCTGTTTGATGAAGTGATTGATTATGTCGCACTCGGTCATCTGCATAAACCACAAAAAGTTGGTCAGCCGCATATCCGTTATAGTGGCTCACCGATTCCGCTGTCATTTAGTGAAATCAACTATCAACATCAGGTGGTTGAGGTCAGAATTGATCCTGAGCAAAGCCCGGAACAGCGCTTTCAATACGATGTTCTAAAAGTGCCACGCACCGTCGAGCTGTTCCGGATTCGGGAAAAGCTGGAAGATTTAATTGCTAAACTTCAGGCCTTGCCTGCCGGAGAAATCGAACAACTGTCGGCACGACATTTTCTGGAAATAGAATACACCACCGATGCGCCGCCACCAGTCGATTTACGCCAGCAAATTGAACTGGCTTTACCCACCAACCGTTACCGCTTGCTGCGCATCAGCCGGATTTATCAGCAACAGGCCGAACATACGCAAGGAGATTCGAAAATTGATCTGGCACCACCGACGCCGGAATCGCTGTTTTTGAATATCTGGAAAAAAATGGGCTATGAACATGATCATTCTGTACAACAGGATTTTCAGCAACTTCTGGTTGAAGCCCAGCACGAACTTGCTCAGAAACAACAAGCCTAGGATCGGCCATGAAAATTTTACGTTTGAGTCTCAACAATCTGGCCTCCCTCACCGGCACCCATCATATTGATTTTGAATCCAGTCCTTTAACACATGCCGGCCTGATTGCGATCACTGGAAAAACCGGGGCTGGAAAATCGACCCTGCTCGATGCCATGTGTCTGGCGCTCTATAACGAAATTCCACGTCTAAAAGGTGCGACTGGCAGCCTGAAAGATGCCGGCGGTCAGGATGTTTCGATTAAAGACTCCAAGAATATTCTACGCCGTGGCTGCGTGCATGGTTTTGCCGAGCTGGAGTTTATTGCACTGGATAGCAAACGCTATACAGCACGCTGGGAGATTCGCCGGGCACGTCAGAAAGTCGATGGCAATCTAAAAGTAGATCGTTATATCAAGTGCATCGATGATGATACGACGCTAACGCAAAAAATATCTGAAGTTACTCCCTTAATTGAAAAACTGCTGGGCCTGAGCTTTGAACAGTTTACCCGCGCGGTACTGCTGGCGCAGTCGGAAGTTGGCGCATTTTTAAAAGCCAAAGATCATGAACGTGCAGACTTGCTGGAATATCTGACCAATTCGCAGATTTTCAGTGAGGTCAGTAAAAAAGCAGCGGAAAAGCATAGTCAGGTTCGACAAAAGCGCCATGAACTGGAAAACTGGCTCGGTCATCTGGAATTATTATCCGAAGACGATATTGCCCAGCTGCAACAGCAACATACTGCCTTCAACCAGATACTTGAGCATTTTAACCAAAGTGAAAAATTACTAGAAAATGACCTAAAATGGCATCGGCAGAAACATGCTTTATATACTGAAATTCAGGCCAAAAAAGAAATTTACGATGTACAGCTGGATGCCAATCAGAAGCTGACCGCACAAAAGCAGTTGCTGGTTCATTTGGATCAGTTTCAGGGCATTCGCGAACAGTTTATCCAGCAGAATCAAATGCTCACGCAGCAACGGCAGCTTACGATACAACAACAATCATTCGAACAGCAGCTGCAACAGGTACAACAGCAACGTGATACTGAATTTGCACAACTTGCTCAGATCCAGCAACAACAGCAGGCCCAGGTTCAACATATGCATGCCATGCAGCCGCATCTGGAACAAGGTCTAAAACTGGATCATGAGATGCATCTGGTCGGCAATGACTATAAGAAAAAATCAGCAGATTTATTGGACTATGCACAGCAGTATATCCAACCCTTGCAACAACAGATTGAATCATCGAAACAGCAACTCGCATCTGCTGCCGAGCAGCAACAGCAACGCCTGACGCAACTTGAACAGCAGGCTGATCTTGCCGTGTTTGATCTGGAACCACAAAGTACACTGCAACGACTGCAAGACTATCAAAAGCTGTATCAACAGATGCAGCAACAGGCGCCGGCAGTACTCTCTCAATCGCGTACTGAACTGGAACATTCCCGGCAGCAGCTGGCTCAACAAATCGAAAGTTTGCAGCAACAATTTGGCAATCAAGCCCAATTGGAACAACAGCTTCAGCAGCAGCAGACTGTACAGCAACAGAGCACGACTCAACTGCTTAAACTGGAAGGCTTGATCCAGCACGTGGCACGTCTAGCGGAACAGGAAGCCGAACAACAGCAACTCAAACAAGACGTAGCGCATGCACAGACAGAATTAACCCAGCTTGAACATACGGAAATTCAACTGCAGCAAATAGTCAGCAACACCGAACAGGAATTTGAACAACTACAAAATATGCTGCAGCAACAGCGCCTGCTGCAAACCCAAAGCGTGCAGGAACTGCGCGCGCAGCTCAAACCTGATGAAGCCTGTATGGTCTGTGGCAGCCAACAGCATCCGTTTGTCCAACATCAAGCATTATTAGACACAGCGCTAAACCAGCTGCAAGATCAACAGCTGCAACAGGCACAACAACAACTGAATCAGCTTAAAGATGATTTAAAAGCAACCCAGATTCAACAATCCAAAATCAAGATGCTCCTTGAGCAAAAACAACAGCGTTTAATCCACATTGAACGGATACTGAATGAACAGCACCAGACATTACAACAAAACTTAAAAGAGTTAGGACTTGAGCCAGCCAATCCTGATCATTCAGCTCAGTTGCTCCATCCCCTGCAAACACAGCTTGGCCAATGGCAACAGCAACACACTCAGGCAAACGAACAGTTCAAAATCCTGCAACAGACTTGGCAAAACTGGCGACAACAGCAACAGCAACTCGACAGCTTACAACTGAGTCTGCAAAAAATGCTGCAACTGGATCAACTGATTGAGCCAGTTCTTACAGTACTGCCCGAAGCACAGCAGCTCGCTTGGCATAAGAATGCGCCTGCTGCCTGTACCCAGCTGCAACAACATTTGCAGCAGCGATTACATCTTGTCAATCAAGTCAAAACTGCGGAACAGGAGCTACAAGGTTTCAAGCAGCAACTGAATCAGGCTCAACAGCAACTTCAGCTACATGAGCAGCGGCATACGCAAATACAGGCCGAGACCCATTATTTGCTTGAACAAGGCAAAGACTTACGTCAGCAACTCAATCAGCTGACCGAACAACATGCCGGTCAGACCTATAAGCTGGCAGCAGAATGGCGACTGCAACTGGATACCCAGTTAAAAGCGCTTGATAGCCAGCTTCAAGCACAACGTCAGGTATATGAACAGCATGAGCAAGCTCTGCATCAGGCTTTGCTTAAACAGCAGGCTTTGCTGACCCAAATGCAACAGCTAACTCAACAGCAGGCACAATCTGATCAGGCCATCCGTACATGGCAAAATCTGCATCGACATTTTAATGCGGAACTGATCCAACAATGTCTGACCATTGGTCTGAGTGAACATCAGCAAATCCGGCAGCAATTACAGGCACAACATCAAGCACTGGAAAATGCCAAAATTGCCTGGCAAACGCTGGAAGATCAATACCAGAAGCATCTCCAGCAACAGCCTGAACTTGCTTTTGAGGAAGTGGAAGCACATTTAAATAGTTTGGCACAGGAAAAAACCGAGCAACAAAACAGCTTCAATGAGATTGATACCAAACTGCGTATGAATGCCAATAATCAAAATACCTATGCCAAATATCAGCAACAGATTGAACAGGTCAAAGCCGAAGAATATCGCTGGGGCCGTATCTACGATTTAATCGGACATAAGGAAGGTACCAAGTTCCAGAAAATTGCTCAGGAACATCATCTGGATATCTTGGTGGAATACGCCAACCAACAACTGCAACCGCTGGCACCGCGCTATCAGTTGCACCGTATTCCAGACAGCCTGAGTCTGGCGATTATTGATCTGGACATGAACAGCGAAGTACGTCCGGTCTTGTCTTTATCTGGCGGAGAAACCTTTCTGGTTTCTCTGGCCTTGGCACTGGCGATTGCCAATATGGCTTCCGGTTCGATGAAACTGGAATCGCTATTTATTGATGAAGGCTTTGGTACTTTAGATCCAGCCTCATTACATATGGTGATGAATGCACTGGATCATTTACAAAGTCAGGGTCGTAAAGTGGTCTTAATCTCGCATGTGCAGGAAATGCATGAACGGATTCCAGTACAGATTCAGGTCAAGCCAGTCGGTGCTGGCGCCAGTACCATTCAGATTATAGGTTGACAATGATGCACCCTGCCCCAGACAAGCTCTCGCCCTATTTCAGCTTACAGCTCGAGAGCCTACGGGGCATCAGTGCCATTGTTGTACTGTTCACGCATTGCTTTCAGGCCTTTATCGCCCCTTTTGACCTCAGCCTGTATTCATGGGTGCGCCTGCTTGGTCAGGCCGCGGTCATGATTTTCTTTGTTCTGAGTGGTTATCTGATTGGCTATTCGATCCAGCACAATATTCATCAGCATGGTCAGTTCAATCTGCGCCGTTATACCCAACAGCGTTATCGCAGGATTTTACCACCTTTTCTGTTTGCCATGGCTCTGAGCCTGTTGTTGTATCTGTTGGCGCCACTACTCTTTGCCACTCAAAGCCATGCCTTTCAAAACAGTTTTGGCATGATGATCCGGACTGACTATAGTCTCGATTCAGGTGATTTTATTGGCGCTCTGCTGTTTTTGAATGGCTTCGTCACGCCTACAGTTTCAGCCAATGCCCCGCTCTGGAGCCTGAGTTATGAAGTCTGGTTCTATGTCTTGGCCGGATTTCTGCCTTTTTTCAAAGATTCAGAAATAGCCAAAATCGGCTTTTTTAGTGTTTTAATCGTTTTATCCATCCTGAATATTCAGTTTTTTATTTATTTTCTGGTCTGGCTGATGGCCTTTGCCTGTTCATTTCGTCATATCCAGCGACATTTTCTAAACCGGTTACAAGTGCTTAAACTGGGGTTATTTGGCTTGGCATTTCTAATCGCCTGCATTGATGCTTACCAGTTTCATATCGTCGATCAAGCCCGACAATATCGCGCTGCAAATTTTACTCTCTTTAATTTCTGTATCGGTCTGGCATTTAGCTGCTGGCTGGTACAACTCCAGCAGCAGCGCAGTCACTACAATCCGGTCTGGGTACAATCCGCTGATTTTTCCTATACCTTGTATGTAACCCATTTCCCTTTGCTGCTGTTTATTCTGGGCTGTGTTCCGGCAACCTTGGCTTATGGTCTGGGCGGCGCTGTTTTAGCCTTGCTCGGCAGTAT
Organism: Acinetobacter sp. YH12254; assembly: GCF_013417415.1. NCBI lineage: Bacteria > Pseudomonadati > Pseudomonadota > Gammaproteobacteria > Moraxellales > Moraxellaceae > Acinetobacter > Acinetobacter sp. YH12254. The sequence continues at coordinate 105,279 of NZ_VPEB01000006.1, forward strand.
GGGCAGCCTGATTGTCTTTGCCTGGCTCATGGCAAAATGGCTGGAGCCACAAAGAAAAAAAGCGTTATCGAATAACGCTTAATCATACTTTTTCAAAATAACCCGACAACGCCTGTTAATCCTTTTGAGGACGTGCACCAAATAATGCCGTGCCGACACGCACCATGCTGGAACCGGCAGCAATTGCAGCCTGCATATCGGCCGACATGCCCATACTTAAAGTATCCCAATCTTCAGGATGAGCATGTTGCGCTTTGACCTGTTCAAATAATGTTTTGGCATCAGCAAAAGCCTGCGTATTCTCCGGCGCTGGAATCACCATCAAACCACGCAAACGCAATTTTGGCAGCTGACTGATCTGCGCGACCAGACCCGCGACTTCATCTGGCTGACAACCATCTTTGCTATCCTGAGCATCAATATTGACCTGAATACAGATATTCAGGGCTGACTGCTGCTCTCCACGCTGACTGGATAAACGCTCGGCAATAATCAGACGATCCACCCCATGCACCCAGTCGAAATTTTCTGCCAGCGGCTTGGTTTTATTACGCTGCACATGTCCAATAAAATGCCATTCAATCTCTAGCTCTTTTAGCGCGGTGATTTTTTCCAGTGCTTCCTGCAAATAGTTTTCACCAAATGCACGTTGCCCAGCCTGATACATTTCTGCCAGTATTGCGCTGGGCTGGGTCTTGGATACCGCCAGCAGTTGCACCGAATCTGGCTGACGCGCGGCCTCGACACATGCGCTTTCAATCTGAGCTAAGACCTGATTTCGTGACTGTTGCAACATATTCATTGATGGGGTTCTCATTTCATTCATCTTTTTTTCCCTTGCCCATGAACTAAGTGTTGGTTAAGCTGTGGGAAAGCCTTATTATTCTATCAAAATAATTAACATTTTAATGAACTCGGGGACCTTATGGATATCACAGAATTGTTGGCATTTTCTGCTAAAAATGGTGCGTCGGATTTACACTTGTCTGCGGGCTTGCCGCCAATGATTCGTGTCGATGGGGAAGTTCGTCGCATCAACCTGCCAGCATTAGAACATAAAGAAGTACACAAACTTGTTTATGACATTATGAACGATAAGCAACGTCGTGATTTTGAAGAAAATCTGGAAACTGACTTTTCTTTTGAAGTGCCGGGTGTGGCTCGTTTCCGTGTCAACGCATTTAACCAGAACCGTGGTGCCGGTGCGGTATTCCGTACCATTCCATCCAAAGTCCTGACCCTTGAAGATCTGGGCATGGGACAGATTTTTAAAGATATCTGCGAATATCCACGTGGTCTGGTACTGGTCACAGGTCCAACCGGTTCGGGTAAATCAACGACTCTGGCGGCAATGCTGGACTATATTAACGACAACCGTTATGACCATATTCTGACCGTCGAAGATCCAATCGAATTTGTGCATCAGTCGAAAAAATGCCTGATTAACCAGCGTGAAGTGCATCGTGATACGCATGGCTTTAATGAAGCCCTGCGTTCGGCACTGCGTGAAGACCCTGATATTATTCTGGTCGGTGAGATGCGTGACCTTGAAACCATCCGTCTGGCCTTAACTGCGGCAGAAACTGGTCACCTGGTGTTTGGCACCCTGCATACCACCTCTGCGGCCAAAACCATTGACCGTGTGATTGACGTATTCCCTGCCGAAGAAAAAGATATGGTTCGTGCCATGTTATCGGAATCATTGCAGGCTGTGGTTTCACAGGCCCTATTAAAGAAAAATGGCGGCGGACGTGTTGCAGCGCATGAAATCATGATTGGTATTCCTGCAATCCGTAACCTGATTCGTGAAAATAAAGTCGCACAAATGTATTCTGCGATTCAGACCGGTGCCAACTATGGCATGACCACACTGGATCAGACTCTGAAAACGCTGGTATCTAAAGGTCTCATCAGCCCGCAAGTGGCACGTACTGCAGCCAAACAGCCAGAAGCATTCTTATAAGAAAAATTAATTGTATTGGGGTTTTTATACATGGATTTTAACGGCTTACTCGATTATATGGTGGAGAAAAAAGCATCGGATCTGTTCATTACAGCCGATGTCGAACCTTCAATCAAGATTAACGGGCAGATTTTACCGATTGGTTCGATAAAATTACCCGGCGCGGCAGTAGGACAACTGCTCCATTCCATCATGAGCGACAAGCAGCGTAAAGAATTTGCAGACACGCGTGAATGTAACTTCGCCATCAGCACACCGGACAAAAGTGCCCGCTTCCGTGTCAGTGCCTTTCAGCAGCGTGATCAGCCGGGTATGGTGTTGCGTCGGATTGAAACCGTGATTCCGACCATGGATGAACTCAAATTACCGCCGATTCTAAAAGAACTGGCGATGACCAAACGCGGCATCATTATTTTTGTCGGGGCAACCGGTACCGGTAAATCAACCTCGCTGGCCTCGCTGGTCGGTTATCGCAATGAAAATTCCAAAGGTCATATCATTACTATTGAAGATCCGATCGAATTCGTTCACCAGCATAAAGGCTGTATCATCACCCAGCGTGAAGTCGGGATTGATACCGATTCCTTTGAAATTGCCCTGAAAAACACCTTACGTCAGGCGCCGGACGTGATTCTGATTGGTGAGATTCGTTCGCGTGAAACCATGGATTATGCGATTGCCTTTGCCGAAACCGGCCATCTGGTCTTTGCGACCCTGCATGCCAACAACGCCAACCAGGCCATTGACCGGATCATTCATTTCTTTGAAGCAGACCGGCATAACCAGCTGTTCATGGATTTGTCGCTGAACATGAAAGCCATTGTGGCACAGCAACTGATCCCAACCATCGATGGCAATGGTCGTCGTGCCGCGATTGAGATTCTGATTAACTCCCCCCTGATTGCTGACCTGATCCGTAAAGGTGATGTGCATGAGATCAAGGACCTGATGAAGCGTTCCCGTGAACTGGGCATGCAAACCTTCGATCAGGCACTGTATGACCTGTATAAGGCCAAGCAGATCAGCTATAAAGATGCGCTGAAACATGCGGATTCACCCAATGACTTACGTCTGCAAATCAAACTGGCAGAAGAAGGCGGCAGTCATTTATTACGTGCACATTCCAATATCACCTTTGATGGCCAGTCCTGATCAGATTGAGCACATAAAAAAACAGGCTTCAAGAAGCCTGTTTTTTTGTTTCAACCGGAGTGCAAATTATTTTTTACGAAACACTTCCTGACAGGCCGGCGCATCGCAGTAGCCATACAGATTCAGAGAGTGACCGGTTAATTCAAAACCAAATTTTTCAGCAACATCATGCTGCTCTTTTTCAATCGTATCATTGATGAATTCAACGACTTTGCTGCAATTCAAACAGACCAGGTGATCGTGGTGATCTTCCTGCATGATCTCGAAAACGGAATGATTGTTTTCAAAATTATGACGCTCAATAATACCCGCGGCTTCAAACTGTGTTAACACACGATACACAGTTGCTAAACCTACATCTTCACCCTGATCGAGTAAAGTCTTGTAAATATCTTCCGCACTTAAATGATGTTGTCTTGAATTTTCTAGTAATTCTAATATTTTAATTCGTGGAAGGGTAACTTTCAGTCCAGCTTTTCGTAAATCTTGGTTTGAAATAGTCATGTAAAAAGGTCTCTCAACAAAATCAAAGTTGGAATATGCAACAAACTTTAGATGCAGTATGATCTATCCTTGGATCAAATGCATCATAATTAATTTGGGATAGTTTAGCAAAATGCAAAAAATCATGTTGACGTTATTCGTCACTTCCTTGCTCGTCGGCTGTTCGACATTAGGTGTTTATAAAGTAGATATTCCACAAGGAACCCCTTTAACCCAAGCTCAAGCCGCTAAAATTCAAGTGGGAATGAGTCATCAACAGGTGCGTTTCTTACTGGGCAGTCCAACGGTAAGCGATCCGCTGAATCCTTTACGCTGGGACTACATCTATAACTATACCCCAGGAACCTACGCTAAAAAAGCCAAGATCCCGGCAGCCCAAGGCCAGCATTTGAAAATTTACTTTAACCAGTCTGGTATCGTGGAACGTGTTGAAGGTCTGGAAACCATTCCAGAATCTCAACCCGGCTTACCAGGTTCAAAAGAAGCAATTTTAAATGCGCCTCCACTATAGTCGCTTTCTCATGAAAAAGCCCCTGAATCATCAGGGGCTTTTTTGATTAAGTCGATTGATTGAGCAGATCATTGAAACTAATGCTCATTCAAGCCGCTTTCTATTCGGAAGATGGTTTCAGCTTTCTTAAAAGATTGCCTCTGGCATAACGACCCACCGGATTTTTCTCGGCACGTTTACGTCGGATATCTTTAGGATTGATAGTCAGTGCTCGGTAAATTTCGACTCGATCACCTGCTGCCAGTGGCTGCTGATGATCTTGCAAGCGTACACCGAAGATACCCAAAGACAAAGGTTCAGGTAGGGTAACCTGCTCTACTATGCCACTTTGCTGGATGGCATCCAATGCTGTCATGCCGGGCTGAAATGGTACAGCCAGATGAAACTGTTGCTCCGGAGTCGCATAGGCCACCCAGATCAGTGCATTATTCATCAGAACAGTTGTCCTAGAACAGCGACCATCGCCACGATAATCGAAACAGGCAATACCACACGGACAGCAATACGCCACAGGTTATAGAACCCTTCAGAGCTAAAATTCATTGATTTACGTAAATGGCTGATCTTCATGATCCAGCCCGCAAAGAGCGCGTAAATCAAACAAATCAATAAGCCCCAAAGCAGTAAGACTACGTTGAACATTGGTGTCACATTTGGAATGGCCCAGATCAGGGTGACGACAGCCATAATCGCCCATTGAATCGCAGGGTGAAGCTGACGTTGCTGTAACTGCTCTCGTGCCATCTGCAGGATGAATGCAGCAGTCGCTACAATCGCGGCCACCAACGTAAATGCAGGGATTTGTGCTGGTACAGCAAAGAAGGCAAATACAATCACAGCAAGCAATTGTGCGATCCAGATCGGCAAGACCGTCTTGCTGGCGACATCCTGCTGTTGTACAGCACTCAGGCTAGACTGCCAGTACAAGCCCATGCCTAGGCCACTTGCAACCAGTGCCAATACGGTGGCATTGCCCCATTCCGAGAATTCAACTGGCGTGACTTGCCATGCAGGTAGCGCAGTTCCCATCACATTTGCCAAGATCAGAGATGCCAGTACGCCAATCGCCGTAATAACTAACAAAATTTGACGCGGCAGCAGTGACAAGACCAGAGCGGCAATTACCAGACCTATAAACAAAAGATTCGGTGCAAGATCAAGAGCAGCAAGCGCCAGAACATTGCTGGCATTGTTCAGCATGGCACCGGCCAGAAAAGGAATAAAGATCACACTGAGCCAGCCGACTATACGCCATTTTTGTGAGGCATCTGCTTCACGGGTCAGCGTTGACAGTGCCTGTAATGCCGTTGTTTTAGAGCGCTTGGCCAAAGCAATTTCCAAGTAGCAGATGGGAAGCGCCAGAATCAGCATAGTGGCTAACCAGAGCATCCAGAAATCCAGCTGACGATCAATCTGTATACCCGTTATCGGTGCGAGCGTCGCGATGATAATAAACGATAAACAGAAAGCCATCAGCGGTGATAACCATTTTGACATAGCATTGTCCTGCATGATGCATTCCTATAAAAATCTAGCGCTATTTTGCCTTGTGAAGCGGTGAAAATCAAAAACAAAAAGCAAACCACCATGACAGTGATTTGCTGCGCAAAATTTATTATTAAATTGTAATTTTTGTTATCTCGTTACGTCTTTTATTATGAGAAGAAACGAGCGAACCAGTTTTTACCTTTTTTCTGTTCTTTTTCTTTGATAATGCCCATCATATTTTCTTTGACTGCGCCGACATAATCAGCGTCATCGTGCTGAATATGGTTGATTAACCATTTAGATAATACTTCATGCAGCTCTGATTCAATCGACTGCCCCAGTTCAAAACGATCACGATAAGACTCGATTTTCTTGATAAACAGGTCATGTACACGTTTATGTGGAACTCGGTATTTATAACCCGCTTCTTCCTGAAGAGATTCTTCAAAAGTAAAATGCGACTGGGTATAATCGATAATATTTTCGAGGATCTGTTTAATACGGGCACGGTCGGTATTTACATTGATCTCATCAATTTCATTGATATAATCGAGAATTCGTTTGTGCTGATCGTCAATCACATCGATACCAGTATTATAGTCTGGAACCCATTTCATTTTCATTACGACCACCTATAAAATATTAAGGACTTATCACATAAAAATCATCATATAACGTATTGATTTGAATAAAAATGAAGTAAATTAGTCGGCTTTCGGCTTAATTTAAGAGAAACCTTGCAATTAACTGTTTTCATTAGGAATATATTTTAAACCCGAGTATAAGAATCAGATATTTTTTAATCAATCTACTATTTCTAATAATATGGTTTCTCTTTAATTTAAATAAAAAAGATATTAAAAAATAGGAATTAAATCCCATCTTTAAAATAAAAAAATCTATTTTTAATATAAATCTGCTTTGGTCACACGTTTTAAGGACGGATCTAGACGTTCCCGTTCCAACCGATCTACCCGAGTCAGTTGCGAACGGAACTTGGTACCCTCTTTAAACAGAATCATTTCACCCGGCTGAAAAGCGGTCCATTCCTCATTTTGTGTCAATGGCTCGGTGGTAATAACCGCAACCCTGTCCTTAGGCGTAGTGACCTGACTAAAGTCCACCTCGACATCAATATCAATCAGCTGTGCCGGTCTAAACGGGTATTCACGCACCAGCCAGTGCAATTTGGTAATGGCATAGCTAAACAGCGCCTGCCCATTGGAAAGACAGAAATTAAAAGTGCCGTGTTCTGCAATCGTAGGTGAAACCTCAGCAAGTAGTTCAAAGACCTGATCCAGACTCGGTTCATCATAACCAAAGCGTTTGACCAGCTGATCGAGCAAATAGCAAAAAGCGCGCTCACTATCAGTATTGCCGACTGGGGTAAAACGGCCACTCAGCACCGGAAAATACTCATGCAAATCGCCATTATGGGCAAAAATCCACTGCCGGCCCCACAGTTCGCGGCTAAATGGATGCGAATTTTCCAGATTGATTTTGCCTTGGGTGGCTTTACGGATGTGCGCAATCACATTACGGGATTTGATCGGATAGTTACGCACCAGCTCGGCAATCGGAGATTCAACCGCAGACTGGTTATCGACAAATAGGCGACAGGCTTTATCCTCAAAAAAAGCAATTCCAAAACCGTCGGCATGATCCGAGGTAATTCCGGCCCGCTGGGAAAACCCACGAAATGAAAAGGTAATATCCGTCGGGGTGGCACAATTCATTCCGAGCAGTTGGCACATGGTCTGGTTTCAGCTTTCTATTTTCTTAGATGCTTATTGTGCATGACTACCCGAGTCATTTCAAATAGCTATCAGTTATAAATAGAGATAAAAAAGAGCCTCAATTGAGGCTCTTTTCCGCAAAAAAACAACTTATGGACGAGGTGGATGGGCACGGTTGGTAATCAGTGTACCAACGCCATGATCGGTAAAAATTTCCAATAAGCTGGCATGTGGCACACGACCATCTACAATATGCGCGCTCACTACGCCACCTTTGACCGCATCCAGTGCACAGCCGACTTTAGGAATCATGCCACCATAGATCACACCTGTTTCAATCAGACGGTCAACTTCCTGAGTGCTTAAACCCGTCAGCAGGTTTTTATTTTCATCCAGAACACCTGTAATATTGGTCAGCAGAATCAGCTTCTCTGCACCTAGGGCTTCTGCGACTTTACCTGCCACCAAGTCTGCATTGATGTTATAGGTATTGCCTTCTTCATCCACACCCAGCGGTGCAATCACGGGAATGAAATCGCTGTTGGTGAACATTTCCAGCACATCGGTTTTTACGCCAACGACTTCACCGACCAGACCCAAATCAATTTGCTGAACCGAACCATCTTCAGCCACTTTTTCCATCAGCAGTTTTTGTGCACGAATCAGGTTGCCGTCTTTACCGGTCAAGCCAATGGCACGACCACCATGCTGGTTGATCAGGTTCACAATCGATTTATTGACACTACCGCCAAGTACCATTTCCACGACTTCCATCGTGGCAGGATCAGTCACGCGCATCCCGTCGATACGGTCTGATTCACGGCCCAACTGTTTCAGCATGGAATCGACTTGTGGCCCCCCACCATGCACCACAATCGGATTAATACCAACCGTTTTTAATAATACGATATCACGTGCAAATGAACTTTCCAGCTCAGGATCGGTCATCGCATTACCGCCGTATTTTACTACCAGGGTTTTACCCGCAAAGCGTTGAATATACGGCAAAGCTTCTGTCAAAATCTGTGCTTTGTCGATGCCTGTTTGTTGATTTGGCATTCGCCTCTCCTTATTGAGCATCTAAAATATCTTGAGCGATCTGTGGATAACGGTCACGCAACATGGCTACAAACAGCTGACGAATTTCATTCAGGCCCTGAGCATCATTGGCATCAAAGCGCACTGTGAAATACTCACCTGTATTGGATGCTCGAATGATGCCAAAACCATCCTCAAAATCAAGACGTATCCCATCAATTTTACTGATTTGCGCACGAATTCTTTCAGATTGCTGTTCAACAAAGTCTAAAAGTTCAACCGGATGCACATGATGCGTTGCAATATAAAGATCTTCGGTCCCATGCCGTTTCGGATAAGCCGCTAAAGCTTGTGCAAGACTTTGACCAGTTTGATCCAGATATTCCATGACTCTGAGCGCTGCATAGAGTCCATCATCATAGCCCCAGCCACGGCCATCATTAAAGACATAATGCCCGGCATATTCTCCACCAAAAATCGCCTGCTGCTGAGATTGTGCCAGATAAGTTCTCAGAAATGAGCTTCCGGTACGAATCATCACCGGCTCACCGCCCAAACGTTGCACGGTGTCTCGCACCAGGGTTGAACATTTGACATCATAAACAAACTTGCGTGGTGCTGAGTCAGTGAGGCAAATTTCGGCAAACAGGCACAGTAACTGATCCGCCGTGATAATCTGGCCCTGTGCATCAATCAAGACCACGCGATCGCCATCGCCATCCAGGGCAATGCCCAGATCAGCCTGCTGTTGCATGATGCTTTGGCGTAAAGTCTCCAGATGTTTGTCTTGCGAAGGATCTGGTGCATGGTCTGGAAAATGCCCATTGGCATCACAACGCAAAGCCATCACCGCACAACCCATTTTTTGAAGCACCAGATTGGCACAGCGCCCGGCTGAACCATTCAGACCATCCAGAACCACTTTAAATGAGCGCTTCAACTGGATATCTTTTAATATACCATGCTGATATTTTAGACAAAATTCTGGAATAACTTGATGAGTCTGTTCGTCTAGGCAAAGCTGCTGATTGCTATAATGTGGTTTGGCCAGATGAGCCACCTGCTGGATCATCTCTGGGCAAGGCGGCTCACCAGAGACAATCCATTTAATACCATTATCTTCTTTGGGATTGTGACTGGCCGTGACCATGATGCCATTGCCATCAAATTGCCGTGCGGTGAAATACAGCATCGGACTGGAACAACAACCGACAATGGTGGCTTCAATCGAATAAGCTTGAAAAATACGGCGAATGGTTTCTGCAAAAGCCGGACTGCTAAGCCGTGCATCATAGCCAATTGCGACACGTGTCTGTCCCGCAGCCTGATATTGCTGTGCTAAACCGTGAGCAATTGCATCGATAATCCCAGCACCCAGTACACTGACTTTACCGCGTATGTCATAGGCTCGAAAAATGTGCATGGGGAATAGATGATTCATAGATCCCATAAAACTGTTCTTTTCACTAAATATAAGGAGATATAAAATGACTTATTTCATCATCATGACTTTAAACATTTGTTTTTGTTTTAAGACCCGCTACTTTTAAACCATTTCAATGTAACAATCAATTATAAAAATATTACCGTTAACTGAATAATCAGAAAATTTCTGTGATGAAATAGTCCTTATTTAATTATATTTATTTTTAATTTCCCCGGCTAAAATTAAAATAAAGATATAAATTTCAATTTTGAATAACTCTATTTATATAGAAAATAAATTTTTATTTTTAACTCCATTTTAAGCGTCATATTATGTTTAGGATTTACTTTGTTGTATTTAAGAAATGACCTACATCCATTCATTGTTTGCAGGTCATCTTCTCTTTAGTTTTTACCGGTATGGCCAAAGCCACCAGCACCACGCTCAGTGGCTTCAAATTCACTGACCAGATCAAATTCAGCTTGTACTACCGGCACCAGCACATATTGCGCCAAACGTTCACCCGGCTCCAGACTGAAAGCAGTCTGACTACGGTTCCAGACCGATACCATCAATTCACCCTGATAATCTGAATCGATGAGACCTACCAGATTACCCAGCACAATCCCGTGCTTATGACCTAAACCTGAACGTGGCAAGATCAAACCTGCAAAAGCAGGATCTTCGATATAAATCGCCAAGCCTGTTTTCACTAAAACGGTTTGACCCGGTTCAATCACTGTCGTTTCATGGACGCAGGCACGTAAGTCCAATCCTGCTGAACCTGTCGTGGCATAAGTTGGTAATGGCCATTCCTGACCGAGACGCGAGTCAAGGACTTTCACCTGAACTTTCATGTGTTCATTCCTGTTGTTGCATTTAAAATATGTATAAGCGTTGAACTTTATCGTTTGATAAGATTGCGCAAATTATCCAGATAATGCTGCGCCTGTAATTTCGGATCGATATTACCCGCCAGCTTTTTCTTGCGACCTAACCATTCCAGTTCATCTTCCGGTAATTCATCCAGAAAACGGCTTGGAGTCATTTGCTTCATCTGTCCGCCAGCCTTGCGCTGTTCGGCCAAGGTAATGGTCAGACCCTGACGTGCACGGGTAATCCCGACATACATCAGGCGACGTTCCTCTTCAACCGTCTCCGCAGCAATCGAGTTCTTATGCGGCAGAATTTCTTCTTCCAGCCCGATCAGATAGACATAAGGGAACTCAAGCCCCTTAGAAGCATGTAAGGTTAACAAGTTGACTTTGTCAGTATCTTCTTCTTCCTGTTGCTGCTCCAGCATATCCAGCAGCACCATTTTACGAATCACGCTTTCAATATTTTTTTCATCGACATCTTCAGCGCGGTTAATCAGGCTTTGGATGCTGCTGTAAAGCACTTCAATATTGTCGAGCTTGGTTTTTTCCTGTGCCGGCGTGGCTGCAGTTTCCTTGATGTAATCGATATAACCTGCTTCAATCATCATCTGACGGATGATCGGTACCGGTTCATCATCATCAAGTAAATTGCGGGTAAAGCCCTCAATGAAGTCGGCAAACTCTGCCAATTGTGTGGTGGCCTTTTTCGGAATCGCCATGGTCAAACGCTGATCCGCTGCCGCAGCCAGCAGTGACAGGTTATTTTCCTGAGCAAAGAGACCCAGTTTTTCCAGTGTCACCGGCCCAATGGCACGTTTTGGCGTATTGATAATCCGTAGGAAAGCGCTGTCATCTTCAGGGTTAATGATCAGGCGTAAATAACTCATCATGTCCTTGATTTCGGCACGCGCGAAAAAAGATTGACCGCCAGACAATTTATACGGAATCTGCATCTGACGGAGATGGGTTTCTAAAATACGCGCCTGAAAATTGCCGCGATATAATACCGCATAATCTTTCCAGCTTTTCCCATTCATCAATTTATGCGTGATCAGGTCTTTGACCACGCGTTCTGCTTCATCATCATCATTACGGCAAGTAATCACCCGGATCACTTCACCATGGCCTTTGTCTGACCAGAGTTTTTTATCAAAAATATGCGGGTTATTGCCAATCACGGTGTTGGCTGCTTTAAGAATACGACTGGTCGAACGATAGTTCTGTTCCAGTTTAATCACTTTTAAATTCGGGAAATCTTGTTGCAGCAAGGCCATATTTTCCGGTTTAGCCCCACGCCAGGCATAGATGGACTGGTCATCGTCGCCTACGGCGGTGAACTGCCCCATTACGCCAACCAGCAATTTCACCAGAATATACTGTGCAGTGTTGGTGTCCTGATATTCATCGACCAGCAAATAACGCACCCGGTTTTGCCATTTATCCCGTACTTCGGCATTTTCCTGTAGCAGACGTGTCGGCATCACGATCAGGTCATCAAAATCTACGGCATTATAGGCACGCAGATTACGTTCATAAAGCTGATATAAATGCGCAAACTGGACATCTTCGGCAGTTTCACAAGTGGTATGCGCCTGCTCGGGTGGAATCAGATCATTTTTCCAGTCCGAGATCATTTTCATGGCTTTGGCAATCAGTTCTTTGCTTTCTGCACCGGATAAATTGTCACGATGCATCAAATCCATCAGAATACGTTTGCAGTCGTCAGCATCCAGAATCGAAAAATTATTTTTAAGGGGGGTATGTTTCAGCTCCAGACGCAGCATATTCAGGCCAAAGGTATGGAAAGTCGAAACTGAAACGCCTTTACTTTCTTCACGGGTTAACAATTTGCTGACACGCTCTTTCATCTCACGTGCCGCTTTGTTGGTAAAGGTCATTGCAGTAATACGATGCGCAGGAATCCCGCAATGCTTGACAAGATATGCGATTTTTCGCGTGATCACTGAAGTCTTGCCTGAACCCGCTCCTGCAAGTACTAACAAGGGTCCTTGAGTGTATTTCATGGCTTCAAGTTGCTTGTCATTTAACTGACTGGCGAGTGACATATGGCTTCCTCTTCTAGATTCGGCTCCGATTATAGTCATCTCTGCCTCAGTTGCCTAATTTAAAATACGATTAATCAGGTCAATGTTCAGATATAAAAAAACCACCCGAAGGTGGTTTTTTTATATGCGTTTAAAGATTATTGAACAGCATATACCGCGATTTCTACACGACGGTTTTGTTCTTTACCCGCCGCAGTTGTATTGTCTGCGATCGGGTTGGCTGAACCTAAACCTTGAGCATTAATACGTGTACGTGAAACACCTTGACCTGATAAATAAGTTGCTACAGAGTTAGCACGTGCTTGAGACAACGGGATGTTGATTGAGTCATTACCGGTACTGTCTGTATAGCCAGTGACCAAAATACCGCTGTTGTTATCTTCGGTTAATACTTGAGCCACTTTATTCAAAGTGCCATAGAAGTTTGGTTTGATGTTCGATTTGTTGGTATCAAATGTAATGCTACCTGGCATTACAAGGTTAATCGAACCATCTGCATTACGGTTAACATCTACGCCAGTTCCGGCTGTTGCTTGACGTAATTTTTTCTCTTTGTTATCAAGATAAACACCTGCTGCACCACCAACAACAGCACCAATCGCTGCTGCACGGTTGTTTTGACGGCTGGTATTCGCATTACTCTTAGAAACACCGTAACCTGCTGCAGCACCAATTAAAGTACCTAAAGCAGCTTTATCATATTCCACACCACCGAGGTTATTACCAGTTGATTGACAACCTGTAAGTGCTACGGCCCCTGCTACAGCTGCTGAAATTACTAGTGCACGCATCGCATGACTCCTTATTGTATGCTTTGTTGTATAAGCGAAATAATGATTTAAATTGAACGGGATAACCATTGAATTTTTGTTAATAATAAATCGTTTCGCAATATTTTGTAATGTTTATATGTAACTAAAACAATGGACTTCATCACAATATCTTCATAGTTAGGCCTTTAGGCTTTTTTATTTGCCTCACTCTCATTATATTATTCAAAATATGAAAAAATTTAAGCGATTAATCTCTGGGGACTGTTTGGATATGTCATCGAATAGCAATAAACAAGCAACTTTAAAAAAACTTACACGTGGCTTGGCTGTCACCTCAGTGATGACAGGCAGTACTTTTTTTCATGGCCCTCCGGTTCTGGCGCTGGGTTTTACCAAGTTTTTTAAAAAATCTGCAAAAGTTGATGAAACCAATATCAAGATTACCAACAGCTGGTTAGGCGTCAATAATTGGCTGATTGACAATGTGCTCAACAATACCGAATGGCAAATAACAGTAGATGAATCACTTGATTTAAATATGCAGGGCCGTTATTTGATGACCTGTAATCATCAAAGCTGGGTCGATACCACCGTCAATCAGTACTTCGGCTTGACCCGTATGCCGCTGACGCGTTTTTTTACAAAATGGGAACTTATTTTTATTCCTTTTGTCGGTCAAGCCTTTAAAATCTTAGGTTTTCCGATGATGAAACGGCATAGCAAGGAACAGATTGCTAAAAATCCTGCGCTAAAATACCGCGATATGGAAGAAGCACGTAAATCCTGTGAGCAGCTGATCAGTCAGCCCTTTACCCTGTTAAATTATCTGGAAGGCACGCGTTTTACCCAAGACAAACATGATCAGCAGCAGTCTCCTTACAAATACTTACTTAAACCTAAGGCCGGTGGTCTGGCTTTGGCGCTGAGTATTCTCGGCGATAAAATTGATGCGCTGGTCGATATGACCATCGTTTATCCGGACGGTATTCCGGGTTATGGTGAATTTTGGTTAGGTGAAGTGCCACGAATTGCGGTAAATTTAAGAAAAATTGAGATTCCTGACTGGGTACTCGGCGGCAATTATGAAGATGATGCTGAATACCGTGCACGTTTCCAGAAATGGATTGATCAAATCTGGACTGAAAAAGATCAACTAATAGCGCAAATGCAGCAGAACTTTGACCAAAGCGCTGTCTGATTTTTTGCCTGAGTAACTATGAAGAACGACAATCCCGACATCACCTCTAGCTCATTTAAGTTTATTCGTAAAGGCACCTGGGGCTGGAAAGTTGCACTGATTTACGACATTTTTATGATGGTCTTAATCATCATTAATCTATTTTGTCTCAGTGCCAATGCCATTTTAATGAGCGATTTTGGTCAATGGTTGTTTGACTTCATTCGTTTACCGGAAATCTTGCAGTTTTATAAAAGTGATTTACGCCCTTGGGTGGTCATTACTGAGGGCTGGTTTACCACCTTCCTGATCTGTGAATTACTGGCACGTTGGGGCATTGCCATTGTTCAGCGCCATCATCGGCGCTGGTGGTTTTTTCCATTCGTACATTGGTATGAAATTCTCTCCATTATTCCACAACTGCGCTTTCTGCGTCTGTTACGTGCGGTCGCGATTGGCTATAACTTGCATAGTCACGGTTATAAAGTCATTCCCGAGCGCTGGTATCGTCAAGGCAATTTTTATTACAACATGCTCATGGAAGAACTTTCCAGCCGTGTGGTGCTGACTGTACTGGACGGTATTAAGCGTGAACTCAGCACCAGTACATCACATAAAAAATTGATTGATGATTTGGTAGAACATCATCGTAAATTACTGGCAGTTGCCTTGGCAGACATCTTGCAGGAATCTTTGGGTAAAGAGTTGCAGGCACAACGTTCCATGATTGCTAAAAATGTCGGGCAAGTAGTCAATCAAGCCATTGAAGACACCCCGGAACTGACCCAGTTATTGCGATTAATTCCACTTGTCGGTAGCCGGATTGAACAACAAATTCAAAGTATTGGCCAACGTCTAGGGGAAAATATCACCCAAGGTCTGATTGATCCCTTTACTCATACCGGCCAAAAAGAAAATCCGACTTTTACCCTAATTTCAGATAAAATCAGCCAGATTCAGATTGAACATAATCCACATATTGATAAGTTGGTCGAATCGGCTGTTTTTGAAACACTTGAAGCGATCCAAAAACAGGTGAAAGTCAAACAGTGGCAACAGATTTTAGAAGAACATGAGCAAAATCAGCGCTCAATAGATAGATAACATTTAAAGTGCAGAACCAGATAAAATCATCCGGTTCTGTTGGCATAAAAAAATAACTGAGATCGCTAGAGAATTACGCCAATTTGTTCTAGGATTTGCACTATTTACAACATTGCTTCGACATAAAACCAGCAAGTCAGAAGTATTTAAGGAAGAATTATGGCTGATATACGGATAAAAGGCAGAATGGTCAATGCAATACGCATTAGCTTAGATACCAATGATCATGATGCCATCCGCCAGCAACTTAGCCCAAAATTACAAGCTGCATTCCCATCTGGCACTTTGGCCGTCATTGAAAGTTCAGTTGAACAGGAACTGATTGCCCTGATTCAGCTGTTAATCGACTTAGATGTACAGCCAATGGCCGTGACTGAGGGTTTACTGGGTGATCAGGCGCGTTCCATTCAGTTCCCGGTTCTGCCACCCGATCGCCAGTTAGAAGAAGTGAAAGCCACGAAAGAACAGGTGGTAGAAGTTAAGCCAGAAGCAGCGACAAGTGATGATCAGGCAGCTGCTGCCCCAATCGTTGCGCATGTGACCTCATATCATGATGAAATTCTGCGGACGGGCCAATGTATTGTGCAGCATAATGGCGACATTATTATCAATGCCGGCATCAACAGTGGTTCAGAACTGATTGCTTCAGGCAATATCCATGTGTATGGCAGCGCACGTGGTCGTGTCATTGCAGGTGTCGGGGGGAATACGGCAGCTCGTATTTTCTGTCACAGCCTTGAAGCAGAACTGATCTCGATTGCGGGAACCTATTGCGTAGCGGATGATATTCCCCCGCATGTCGTTAAGAAATCAGTGCATATTTACTTGAATGATCAACAAGAGCTTGTATTTGAAGCTCTACAATTTTAATGTATAAATAAATACCAAAAACCCCATTTTAAACAGGGGATTTGAACCATAACAGGAGTGGATTCGGTGGCGAAAATTGTTGTCGTAACGTCAGGCAAAGGTGGTGTAGGTAAAACTACAACAAGTGCATCTTTTGCAACAGGTTTAGCCCTACGCGGTCACAAAACTGTTGTGATCGATTTCGATGTAGGTTTACGTAACCTTGATTTGATTATGGGCTGTGAACGCCGTGTAGTTTATGATTTTGTGAATGTTTTAAATAACGAAGCACGATTACAGCAAGCACTGATTCGCGATAAAGATATTGAAAATTTATATATTTTACCTGCATCACAAACACGTGATAAAGATGCCTTAACAGATGAAGGTGTTGCTCGTGTAATGGATGAACTTTCGCAGGAATTTGATTACATTATCTGTGATTCACCTGCCGGTATTGAACGTGGTGCTATTTTGGCCATGTACCATGCTGATGAAGCCATCATTGTCACCAATCCTGAGATTTCATCAGTACGTGACTCTGACCGTATTATTGGCATGCTTGACAGTAAAACTAAAAAAGTAGAACAAAACGAAGGTCGCATTCGTAAGCATCTGTGTATTACCCGTTTCAACCCGGAACGTGCCGATAAACAGGAAATGCTGACGATTGACGATATTTCTAAAGATATTTTACGTGTACCGACCTTGGGCGTTATTCCTGAGTGTCCAAGTGTTTTACAGGCATCGAACGAAGGTAAGCCGGTGATTCTTTTTACTGAGGCTGCAGCAGGTCAGGCTTATGATGACCTCGTAGCACGTTTCCTTGGCGAAGAACGTCCTTACCGTCATATCGAGGTAAAACCTAAGGGCTGGTTAGCACGACTATTTGGAGCGTAGACATGGCAGGATTCTGGAGTAAACTTTTTAGTGGCGAGGATAAACCATCAAGCGCACGGACTGCTAAAGACCGTTTGAAGGTTATCGTTGCTTCCGAACAAGGCTTGGGTCGTCGCTTGAGCCAGGACAAAATTGATCAGATGAAGACAGAAATCATGCAAGTGGTCAATCGCTATGTACGTGGTGTCGATGAGCAGCATATTCAAATGTCGGTACGTTCTGAAGCCAATATTGAAATGCTTGAGATGAATATCAATTTACCTGAAGAACGATAATCTGATTTTTGATTGGTCAAGCAAATTGATTCAAGGCAAAATATGAGGCCGGATTAGTAAAGCACGGCTTTACCCGGCCGCAAGACGAGAAGCTAGGCTTCGAGTGGGCTGGTCGTAAATACTGCTTTACCCAGCCGCAAGACGAGAAGCTAAGCTTCGAGTGGGCTGGTCGTAAATACTGCTTTACCCGGCCGCAAGACGAGAAGCTATGCTTCGAGTGGGCTGGTCGTAAATACTGCTTTACCCGGCCGCAAGACGAGAAGCTAAGCTTTGAGTGGACTGGATCAGTAAATTAAAGCACGGCTTTTAAGGATTTACTCAATCCCAAGACTAGAAACAATGTTTCTAGTAGACAGAGTCAGCTCAAAAGACACTGTCTCTTGCTCATACAAATTTTGCCTTTTTTCATGCCGAAAAAACTACATTAGATCAAGGAAATTGCGATGGCATTATCTCAACCAGCGACCTTTAACGAAGAATGGTCAGATGAACGTGTATTTGCCTACCTGAATCAGCTTCCTCCTGCAGGTGTAAATGCTGACTTTCACGTGCTTTATCATGCTTTCAAGCATATGCGTCCATTTGATTATGAACGCCTGTTGACGAAATTTGTCGCTGATGGCCGTGATGTCAATGCAACCAATCCTGAAGGGCAACGCATTCATGACGTGATTGCCACCTTCCCGCGTCAAAGTGCCGAGTTCTTGGCGGTATTGGCAAAGTTTGCCTGATTTTAGCTACCGTATTAAAAAAGCCTGCAATTGCAGGCTTTTTTATGGTTCAGTATAAAGAAACTTAAACTAGAATCTCGCGTTTACCATTGGCCCCCATGCCACTGACAATACCATTCTCTTCCATCTGGTCAATGATCCGCGCAGCACGGTTATACCCCAGACTAAATTTACGCTGTAGCGAAGACGTTGAAGCCTTACGGGTTTCGAGTACAAATGCTACGCACTGATCATACAGTGCATCTCGATCTGGGCCACCCTCTCCACCCTCTTCAAAACCGCGATTTGATGGTTCCTCATCATACGGCGTCAGGATTTCATCGACATAATTGGGCGCACCACGTTCACGCCATGCATCACAAATCCGGTTCACTTCATCATCGGCAATAAAGGCACCATGCACACGCTCAGGCTCAATTTTACCAGGCCCCAGGAAGAGCATATCACCATGACCGAGCAAGTCTTCTGCACCGCCTGCATCCAGAATAGTACGTGAATCAATTTTTGAGTTGACACGCAGTGCTACACGGGTCGGAATATTGGCTTTGATTAAACCGGTGATCACATCCACCGATGGACGCTGAGTGGCAAGCAGCAAGTGAATACCGGCCGCACGGGATTTTTGTGCCAGACGCGTAATCATTTCTTCAGCTTTTTTACCGACCTGCATGATCATGTCAGCAAATTCATCCGCGACAATCACAATCGAAGGCAACGGCGTTAAACGCGGTGCACGCTCACCCACCACTGAATCGCTGGCCTTCCAGGTTGGATCGATCAGGTCTTCACCATTGGCAATCGCTTCTTCGACCTTGCGGTTATAGTCACTGAGTTTACGAATTTTCAGGAAAGACATCAGTTTATAGCGACGTTCCATTTCATTGACACACCAATTTAATGCGTTGACTGCATCTTTCATATCGGTGACGACTGGCGTCAATAAATGTGGAATATCATTATAGTTGGCCAGTTCCAGCTGCTTTGGATCGATCAGAATCAAACGCAACTGTTCAGGGCTGTATTTGAGCAACATCGATAGAATCATCGAGTTGACTGCCACCGACTTACCTGAACCCGTGGTACCCGCCACCAGCATATGCGGTGCCTTGCCCAAGTCAGCAATTACCGGATTACCGGAAATATCCTTACCCATTGCCATCGAAAGAATGCTGTTCGGATCAGTGAAGGCTGGAATGGTCAGAAGCTCGATCAAACGTACCATTTCACGGCTGCTATTTGGCACTTCAATCCCGATATACGGTTTACCGGGAATCACTTCAACCACACGTACCGATGCCATCGACATCGAGCGTGCCAAATCTCGGGAAATATTAGTGACTTTAGAGGCCTTCACACCCGGCGCCAGATCCAGTTCAAAACGTGTCACCACTGGGCCCGGCTGTGCTTCAACCACCTTGGCTTTGACATTGAATTCCTGCAGCTTGATTTCAAGCAGTTCAGATAAACGCGACAATTGTTCTTCAGTGAAATTCACTTTTTTATTCGGATCGACTTCATCCAGCAGGTCCAGACCCGGAAGAGGCGATAAATCTTTACGGCGCTCAGCCACCTGCATCGCACGTGACATCGGACGGCCTGAAGCATCAGTTAAAGGTGCATCAAAATCAAACTCGTCTTCATCTTGTGGTTTTCCAGCCGTTTCTTGCCAGGCTTCTACAAATTCTTCTTTAGATAAAGCCTCGCGTACTGCGGCATGAGTTGCAGAAGAATCAGATACCGGTTGTGCTATAACTTGATGCTGAATCGGGGCCTGTACAAAAGCAGAAGATTGCGCATAGCTAGAGGCACGTATAGTTTGTTTTGGCTCATCCTCTTCAATCAGCAAATCACCCAGGTCATCCAGATCGGCTTGCAATGCACTATTTTTGACTACATGTGCTGTTGCGACAGATGCCAGAACCGGCGCCGCGCTTGTAACTTCTTCGGCAAAGCTCTGGGGTTTTGCAGCAGGCGCAGCATTAAATGGACTATGCACATCTGTCGCCGTTTTTCCTTGTGGAACGGCAGCCAGAAGTTCATCAAAGATTTCATCATCATCCCAGTCCAGCCCAGTATGCGTAGCAGGCGCTGTTCTGGCTTGAACATGTTGAGACGGCGCAGCTTGAGAAACCGCCAAGTGTGAGGCTGGAGCACTATGCTGCTCTTCTTCGGCAGCTTTAAGTAATGCATCAATATCCTGTTTATGGCGCTGATCTTCACTGGAATGTAAGGCACGCCATACTTCGCCTGTTGCCACGACGCGGTCTGGCTGTTGCGGCACTTGCGGTGCTTGCTTCAATGTCTCGACTGGCTCAGAAGCCTGCTGTACAGCCTCAGGAATATCGTCATGTAACTGTGGCTGCTGCGATTCTTTATCAGCAAAATCATCAAATAAGCGTTCAGCAACCTGATCACGCACTACCGGATCGATGTCTACCAGTTCATGCTCAGGTGCAGGGGTTACTGCGACCATTTTCTTCGCAGCATTCACTGGCTCTTTTTTAATCACAGGCGCAGTCCGGTCAAAATCGGACATACCTTCAGGGATATTGCGATAGAACAGATCCTGTAAATAAGCCGGTGTTGCTTTGAGACTGCTCCAGGTCTTGTTCCACTTCACCCCAAAGGCCAGTGTAAATAACATCACCCAAAATACCAACAGGAAGAATGCAGCACCATATACCGTCAGCAACTGTTCTAAACTCTGGCCTAATTCATAGCCAATAATACCGCCGGAAGAGTTATCCAGCGTATCGGCAGGCACTTGCCAGAATAAAAACAGCAGTGCTGACGTGGTCAATAACAGGAAGAATTGCGCAGCATAGCGGAATGGCCGGTTCAGGAAGCTACGTGGCCACCAGACCTGAACCGCTTCCATAAACAGATAGACAGGAATCAGCAGGCTTGCCCAACCGAGAAAGCCAAACAAAAGGTCTGCAATCCAGGCACCCGCAACCCCACTGGCATTCGAAACGGTCTGCGTATCACTAGAGATATGCATCCATCCCGGATCAAATGGCGTATAGGTCACTGTTGCAAGAAACAGATAAATCCCAAATGAGACTAAAAATAATGTCATTACTAAGCGCTGTGCATAGGCACTCGACACCGCTGTCATATACTGTCCTGTAACCAATTCTTCATGAATATTCTTTTGCTTCAATGCTTGAAAAAAGCGACGCAATAAAAGGCATATTATGCACCTGTTCTGTGAAAAAAGATGCACTATTGTGCAAGCACACTGTGTACTTATTATATATAGCCCAAATCGATTTCAATGATCAATAATATCGACTTTAATCTCACCCCACTGTTATACAGTTTCACGTATAATTCAATAAATTTCTAAATAAAAAAGGATACAGCTGATGAGCGCACGTCACTCACGACTGATTATTTTAGGTTCTGGCCCCGCAGGCTACAGCGCAGCAGTCTATGCAGCGCGTGCAAACCTAAAACCAACCCTCATTGCCGGTTTGCAACTGGGCGGCCAATTGACCACGACCACGGACGTGGATAACTGGCCCGGTGATCCTGAAGGCTTAACCGGTCCAGCATTGATGGAGCGTATGCAGGCGCATGCAGAGCGCTTTGGCACTGAAATCGTGTATGACCATATCAATGAAGTAGATCTAAACCAGCGCCCTTTCGTATTGAAAGGCGATATGGACGAATTTACCTGTGATGCTTTAATCATCTGTACCGGTGCAACAGCTCAATATTTAGGTCTTGAATCTGAAGCTGCCTTTATGGGTCAAGGCGTCAGCGCTTGCGCCACTTGTGATGGTTTCTTCTACAAAAACCAGAAAGTCATGGTTGTGGGTGGTGGTAACACCGCTGTTGAAGAAGCCTTATACTTATCCAATATCGCTTCGCATGTGACTCTGGTTCATCGCCGTGATTCATTACGTTCTGAAAAAATCTTGCAAGATCATTTATTTGCTAAAGAAAAAGAAGGCAAGATCAGCATTATCTGGAACCATCAGGTGGATGAAGTTTTAGGGGATGCACAATCTGGTGTGACCTCGGTACGTATCAAGTCGACCCAGGATGACTCTACTCAAAACGTCGATGTAACGGGTATGTTTGTTGCCATTGGCCATAAGCCAAACAGTTCAATGTTTGACGGTCAGTTGCAGCTGCGCGACGGTTATATTCAGGTGCAAAGTGGTACTGCGGGTAATGCAACCCAAACTTCGGTACCGGGCGTATTTGCTGCGGGCGATATTGCTGACAGCATTTACCGTCAGGCCATTACTTCTGCGGGTTCAGGCTGTATGGCTGCACTCGATGCAGAAAAATATCTTGATGCGATGGGCAAACTAGACTAAGCAGCAAGAATAAAAATGCCGTCCATTATGGGCGGCTTTTTTATTGCTAGAATTAGCTTATGATTCATCTATAGTTTTATTTCAGGTTTGCCATGCATCTACTTCCTCCCTCACAATTTATCTTCCCTGACCCGATGCAGGTTGACCCTGAAGGCGAAGGACTGATTTGTATTGGTGCTGACCTCTCCCCTTCCACACTTTTTGAAGCCTATACCCATGGCTTATTTCCCTGGTTTTCTGAGGGAGAACCTATTTGCTGGTGGAGTCCGGAACCGCGCTGCATTATTCGGCCCCATGATTATCATCCAAGTAAATCCCTGATCCGCAATATGAAAAAATGGGATTATCAAATCACGGTCAATCATGCTTTTGAAAGGGTGATTCGTTCCTGCTCATTGCCGCGTGCTTATGCAGAAGATACCTGGATCAGTGAAGATATTATCGCAGGATACTGCGACATGTTCGATGCCGGATATGGCTATAGTATTGAGATCTGGGATGAAAATCGCATTGTAGGTGGGCTTTATGGTGTGACGATTGGACAGGGTTGTTTTGGTGAGTCCATGTTTAGTACACAGACCGATGTTTCTAAAATGGCTTTTTATACTTTAATGCTGATTGGACAGGAAAATAAGCTGCCCTGGATTGACTGCCAGTTGGTCAATGACCATCTTTTAAGCCTCGGCGCCTGTACACTTTCTCGCCAAGACTATCTTAATTCGTTACAAGATGTTGTAAAACAGCCTGCTATCGATTGGAAAAAGTATCAAGAGGGTGTATTTTCAAGTAAAACAATAGCGCAAAACGCGCGACTCAGTGAATGAAAATAACAGAGGGTACTTGTTATGAACTCTTATCAGCCAAAGTCCCTACTGAACGATTTACAGTATTATATTACGCCGCCGCACGATTGCAGCTACTTGCCCAACAAGTCGGCACGTATGGTTTTTCTGGATCCTGCGCATCGCATTGATGTGCTGACCCTGTCAGAACTGTCGCGCACCGGTTTCCGCCGCAGTGGCGATTTTGTTTATCGTCCGGAATGTCATCTGTGTCGTCAATGCTTATCTTCACGCGTGCCAGTGGCTGAATTTTCCATGAACAGTTCACAAAAAAAAGCCTGGAAACGCAATCAGGATCTTCGGGTGAAAATTACCAGTCCAGAGCAGGCCGGTGATACGCATTATGCGCTGTATGAACGCTATATCAATGAACGCCACGCAGATGGTGACATGTTCCCTCCGAGTCGCGATCAGTTCGAAAAGTTTTTATTGCAAAGTTGTACGGACAGCTTCTTTTTAGAATTATGGCTGGATGATCGCTTGATCAGTGTTTCCACCTGCGACTTGCTGGATGATGGCATCTCGGCTGTATATACCTTCTTCGATCCGGATGAAAATCGCCGCTCTCTCGGTGCATTTGCAATCTTGAAACAGATTGAACATGCGCAAAAACTTGGCTTGCAATTCATCTACCTCGGTTATTGGGTGCCACATTCCAACAAGATGAATTATAAATCTCAGTATCTGCCGCTAGAACTCTTGATTGATGGTCAATGGCGACGTTTAAACCGTGCGCTGAGTGAGCTGGAGATTCAGCACCTGGGAAACTCATTGATGACGACCTTACCCAGCGGATGGAATCACCAGATTATTAAATAAGGTCGTCAGTTTCTATTTGAACAGGCTAGCAAAGTCATCCGTACATGCCTTGACCATAATGATGGCATGTTCGCGTGTTCCGTTTGAACCCGGATAATAATTTTTGCGTAAATCAATCTGATGAAAGCCTGACTTCTCATAAAGCTTGATGGCAGCAATATTAGTTTCGCGCACTTCCAGGAAAATCTGCACCGGATTATTTTTCAGCATGGCGACTGAGGCATCCAATAATTGATAACCCAAGCCCTGACCTTGCTGGGCCGGATCAATTGCCATAAGCAGTAAATTGGCTTCATCCAGCACCGGTTGTAAAATACAAAATCCCAGCACCTGCCCTTGCTGCTCGATCACGGTACTTTGATAAGCAGTCACCGCATCTTCAAACTGTTTTAAAGTCCAGGGATGTGATTGAACAGATTTTTCAATCTTTGCAACGGCTGCTACATCCGCTGCTTGCATTAAACGAATCATCTTCGTTCATCTTATATAGAATTAACTTCCGCATTATAGAAACTTCATCCAAAAAATCGAGTAAAAAAAAGAGCAATTTCAATCGCTCTTTAATTTTCAGTCCTATTCAAGTCCGAGTTTGGCTTTCCAGACTGTTAACAGGCCATGTGTATCATGAGCATTTGGATGAAAGCCAGGTTTAAAGTACATTAACATTTCACGACCCATGCCCGTAATTACCCCTTTTGATGGGCTATACGCGTAGGTATATATCGATTTCAGCGATTCCAAATTCAATTGATTGTCCTGCTTGAGTAAACGTGCCAGAAAATAGCTTTGTACAACAGCTAAGGTTGCCATCGAAATGACCAAAGATGAGGTCCGTAGCGCATAGGCTTTTAAACCGTTACCAAAGACAGCTTCAAACACATCATAGGCCACCGCTTTATGTTCATTTTCTTCAATCGCATGCCACATCCACATATTTTTCATGGTTTTATCAGTCATCAGTTCCTGGATATGAGCGTTACTTAACAGCTGCGTTGCGATGGTCGCGGTAAAATGTTCCAGTGCTGTGGTTGCAGTCAAATCCACCATTTCTTGGCTAATACCAACTGGCTTCAGCAGTTTGGCCATGACTTTACGCGTGGTCTGAATCACCTGATCGGTATAATGATCCAGTGTCTCGACATCATGTCCATAGCGCTGTGCGGAGGCATTAAAACCGACATGTTCATGCGTGTGCATAGCTTCTTGACCAATAAAGGCAGAAATTTCTTTTTGCAATTCTGCATTATCTTTGATCGCTGGATGCTGACGCACGGCCCGAACGCTATCGATAAAGAACTTTTCACCTGCCGGAAACAGTGCAGATAAGGCGGTCATAAAATGCGTTAAACCGGCTGATCCATGCATCCAGTATTCCGGGACATGATCAAAATCAAAATTCATACGACGAACAGGAAAGCTTGCACCAGCACGCTCTGAAATTTTTACTTTTACGTTCATTGTAGGCTCCTTTCAAGCACAGCTGCCTGAATCTATTATTCGTTTTATTGAGCCTAGTTTTATTGATTTTTATCGTATAAATAAGTGCAGTTTAGGTCATCGCACTATCAGTTAAGGACACTCATGAGTGATTGTCTGACAAAAATCCAGACAAAAAAAACGCCTCAAAGAGGCGCTTTTTTTACACAATCAGCGATTATGCAGTTACTTTAGCAACTACACCAGCACCCACTGTACGACCACCTTCACGGATCGCAAAACGTAGACCTGGGTCCATTGCGATTGGGTGGATTAGCTCTACTGACATCTCAACGTTGTCACCAGGCATAACCATTTCCACGCCTTCTTTAAGCGCGATCGCACCAGTTACGTCCGTAGTACGGAAGTAGAACTGTGGACGGTAACCGTTAAGGAATGGAGTGTGACGACCACCTTCTTCTTTAGAAAGTACGTATACTTCCGCATCGAATTTAGTGTGTGGCTTGATCGCACCTGGTTTAGTCAATACTTGACCACGTTGTACGTCTTCACGCTTAGTACCACGTAGAAGAACACCACAGTTCTCGCCTGCACGACCTTCGTCAAGCAATTTACGGAACATTTCAACACCAGTAACTGTAGTTACTTGAGTATCACGGATACCAACGATTTCAACTGATTCGCCTACTTTAACAATACCAGTCTCTACACGGCCAGTTACTACTGTACCACGACCAGAGATTGAGAATACGTCTTCAATTGGCATAAGGAATGGAAGGTCGATAGCACGTTCTGGCTCTGGAATGTAAGAGTCAAGTGCTTCAACCAGTGCAACAACAGCGTCTTCGCCATACTGACCAGCTTCACCGTTAAGTGCAGCAAGTGCAGAACCGCGGATCACTGGAGTGTCATCGCCCGGGAAGTCATAAGTAGAAAGAAGTTCACGAACTTCCATTTCAACCAGTTCAAGAAGCTCTTCGTCATCTACAAGGTCGCATTTGTTCAAGAATACAACGATGTAAGGTACACCTACCTGACGAGAAAGCAGGATGTGTTCACGAGTCTGTGGCATAGGACCATCAGTCGCAGCACATACAAGGATCGCGCCGTCCATCTGAGCAGCACCAGTAATCATGTTTTTAACATAATCGGCGTGGCCCGGGCAGTCTACGTGAGCGTAGTGACGAGTTGGAGAATCGTATTCTACGTGTGAAGTATTAATTGTAATACCACGTGCTTTTTCTTCTGGTGCAGAGTCGATTGCAGCGTAATCACGCGCTTCGCCACCGAATTTTTTCGCACATACAGTTGCAATCGCAGCTGTTAAAGTTGTTTTACCATGGTCGACGTGACCAATTGTGCCCACGTTAACGTGTGGCTTATTACGTTCAAACTTAGCCTTAGCCATGAGATCTTCCTTTTTAAACTACTCATGCAGGATCACTGCATGAGCACTTGGGTTTAACTATGAATTAGTTTGGGCTTATAGTAATCGAAAGATTACTCGTCGTCACCTTTTTTACCGCCAGACTGGAACTTAGAAATGATGCCTTCAGCCACGTTACGTGGAGTTTCAGCATATTTAGCAAATTCCATAGAGTAAGTCGCACGACCTTGAGACATAGAACGCATATGAGTTGCGTAACCAAACATCTCAGCCAATGGAACTTCAGCACGAATGGCTTTAGTACCACCAGGTAAATCGTCCATACCCTGAACCATACCACGACGACGGTTTAAGTCACCCATGATATCGCCCATGTAGTCTTCTGGAGTTTCTACTTCAACTTTCATGATTGGTTCAAGCAAGATTGGATCTGCTTTCATGAAACCATCACGGAAGGCATAAGAACCCGCCATTTTGAACGATAATTCGTCAGAATCGACATCATGGTAAGAACCGTCGAACAATGTCGCTTTGATGCCCACTACTGGATAACCAGCAAGTACACCATTCTTCATACGTTCTTGGATACCCTTGTCAACCGCGCCGAAGAATTCTTTAGGTACTACACCACCTACAACTTCTTCAACGAATTCGTAGTCTTTACCAGCGTCCTCAGCAAGCGGTTCTAGACGTACGTATACGTGACCGAACTTACCTTTACCACCAGTTTGACGTACGAATTTACCTTCTTGTTCAACTGACTTTTTGATCGTTTCACGGTAAGAAACCATTGGTTTACCAATGTTGGCTTCAACACCGAATTCACGCTTCATACGGTCAACAATGATGTCAAGGTGAAGTTCACCCATACCAGCAATAATGGTTTGACCTGATTCTTCATCAGTACGTACGCGGAATGATGGATCTTCTTTCGCCAAACGACCTAAAGCAACTGACATTTTTTCTTGGTCAGCTTTAGTTTTAGGCTCAACTGCAAGTGCAATTACTGGCTCAGGGAATTCCATACGCTCTAGTGTAATTACGTGGTTTTCATCACATAATGTATCACCAGTCGTTGTGTCTTTAAGACCTACACATGCCGCGATGTCGCCCGCACGAATTTCTTCGATATCTTTACGGTCATTCGCATGCATCTGTACGATACGGCCAACACGCTCACGCTTCATTTTTACTGGGTTATAACACGGGCTACCCGCTTTAAGAACACCTGAGTAAACACGAACGAAAGTCAAGTTACCTACGAATTTGTCATTCATAATTTTGAATGCAAGTGCAGAGAACGGAGCTTCGTCAGACGCTTCACGAGAACCTTCAGATTCGTCTTTGTCGTCAAGGATACCCTTGATCGCTTCAACGTCAGTCGGTGCTGGCAAGAATTCAATTACAGCATCCAACATACGTTGAACACCTTTGTTTTTGAATGCCGAACCACAAAGCATTGGTTGAATTTCGTTTGCCAATGTACGCTTACGGATACCAGCAACGATTTCTTCTTTAGTTAGCTCTTCGCCTTCTAGGTACTTGTCCATGAGTTCTTCTGATGCTTCCGCAGCAGCTTCAACCATGTTAGTACGCCATTCTTCAGCAGTAGCAACTAAGTCAGCAGGGATGTCGCCATATTCGAATTGCATACCTTGAGATGCTTCATCCCAAATGATTGCTTTCATTTCGATTAGGTCAACAACACCCTGGAAGTTTTCTTCTGCGCCGATTGGAACAACGATTGGCACTGGATTACCGCCAAGACGTGTTTTAACTTGTTCAACAGCACGGAAGAAGTTCGCGCCAGTACGGTCCATTTTGTTAACAAACGCAATACGTGGAACTTTATATTTATTTGCTTGACGCCATACCGTTTCTGACTGAGGCTGAACACCACCTACAGCACAGTAAACCATGCACGCACCGTCAAGAACACGCATAGAACGCTCAACTTCAATCGTGAAGTCAACGTGTCCCGGGGTGTCAATTACGTTAATACGGTGTTGTTCGAACTGGTTCGCCATACCTTTCCAGAAGCATGTTACAGCTGCTGAGGTAATGGTAATACCGCGTTCTTGCTCTTGTTCCATCCAGTCCGTAGTTGCCGAACCTTCGTGAGTTTCACCAAGTTTATGGCTCTCACCTGTGTAGAACAAAATACGTTCAGAAGTGGTTGTCTTACCTGCGTCAATGTGCGCAGAAATACCAATGTTACGGTAACGAGAAATTGGGGTTTGACGTGCCATGATTTCTAGCATTCCTAAATTTTGTTGTTTAAAACAGGACGCTTTAAGCTGCATAGCAACTTAAAGCGCTTTGGTGACAAAACCATGACGGTTTTAGCACTTTCCTGAATAGGGCCTGTTTTATCTGCTTAGAAACGGTAGTGAGAGAATGCTTTGTTGGCTTCAGCCATACGGTGCACATCTTCACGTTTCTTAACCGCAGCGCCTTTGCCTTCAGATGCATCAAGCAACTCGCCAGCAAGACGTAAAGCCATAGTTTTTTCAGAACGCTTAGCAGCAGCATCTACTAACCAACGCATAGCTAGGGCAGTACGACGGGATGGGCGTACTTCCATAGGTACTTGGTATGTAGCACCACCAACACGGCGTGCTTTTACTTCGACCATAGGACGAACTTTTTCAAGAGTAGTCTCGAAAAATTCAACTGGGTCTACTTTAGATTTTTCTTGAACGCGGTCTAAAGCACCGTAAACGATACTTTCAGCAATAGATTTTTTACCATCTTGCATTACGTGGTTCATGAATTTAGCGATTGTTTGGCTGCTGAACTTAGGATCCGGAAGGATTTCACGAGCAGCGACTACGCGACGTCTTGGCATTTTAAACTACCTATAAAGATGACACTTCAGGTTTATCCAGCATGAGCACAAAGTGTCATGTGCATTCGCTGGCCTTACTACACGTCGCTTGAATTTCACAAAATTAAATGCAGAAATCAGACAAGCGAGACGATAAAGGATTGCGGTTCTACGTTCTTAAAATTTAATTCTCGACGAATTATTTCTTAGGACGTTTAGTACCGTATTTAGAACGAGACTGGTTACGATCTTTAACACCAGCACAGTCTAAAGAACCACGAACGGTATGGTAACGTACACCTGGTAAGTCTTTAACACGACCACCACGGATAAGAACAACACTGTGCTCTTGCAGGTTATGGCCTTCACCACCGATGTAGCTAGAAACTTCAAAACCTGAAGTTAAGCGAACACGGCAAACTTTACGCATTGCTGAGTTAGGTTTTTTAGGTGTAGTTGTGTAAACACGTGTACAAACACCACGGCGCTGTGGACAAGCCTTCAACGCAGGAACTTTAGATTTTTCAACTAAAGTCGTACGACCCTTACGGATCAACTGATTTGTTGTTGCCATTTGGCAATTCTCCCGTTAATAAAAAGCCCCAAAAACATACTGCTTTTTGAGGGCATGCAATTGTAATTCAAGATGTAAAATTGGTCAACCTGCTCAGGTCGACCAAATATAATAACAACTATACGCTATGCTGCTATTTTCTCTCAGAATTCATTTACTTTTTCGGATTCTTCGCAGTTTTTTTTGTAACATCTTGAGCTTTAGATGTTGTTGAGGCTGTTTCAGATGCAGAATCAGGATCCTCCTGCCCCTCTAGCCCCTCATTTTCCACGGTCTCCGATTCATTTTCAGCAGTATTATCTGCTTGTATCTCTGCTTCCACGTCAGGATCAAAAGAAGTTTTGGTTAAAGCAGGCTGTTGCGATTGTTTATCTGCCACAGGTTCAACCAATTCATCACTGAGGGCATCTAGACCTTCACTGACTTTTTCATCTTTTTTCACTTCAGCTTCTTCAGAACTGAGATCATTCTTTTCTTTCTTAACCAGTTTGACCTGAGTAATTGTATCATTGCCTTCAATTGTAATATCCTGATCCAGAATTGGCTCGTCTTTTGGCGCCTCGATCGACTGAGATGAACTGTCTAATAATTTAGGTGCAGCCTGTTGCAATAAATTGACTGCTTTTTCATAGGCCGCATAGGGAGACAATTGCGAATCTTGATGCTGAATCAGATATTGTCGAGCATGTGAGAAAGCTTCTTGAGCTTTCTGATTTACATCATCAACAAAACGGTGACTATAAACTGCTCCGATTCCAGCACTTGCCAATGGTGTCAATTTCGTTAATTTTTCTAAAATAGAAATTTTTGGCAGATTGTTCACCCATTCCCATTTTGCCTCGCCCTCATGGTTGTTTAACCATTGCTTGATGGCATTCATATCATTATCAGAACCTAGCATGGTCTGAAGCTGGGAAATATCGTGGGTTTTAATTGTATTACTCAGCGCTTTTAAGCCCAATAATAAGGTCTGCTTTTCAGCAATCAGGCCAAGGTCTAGCTGTCTAAAAATATGTTGTACGATTTCCTGATCATCATCTTTGCTCAGGTCAAAACCATAAGAACGACCGACCTGATAAATGGTACGTAGCGCCATTAACAAAGAAGCCGGAATATCAATCGCTGTACCAAGCACCCCAGAAGCACCGCTGATTGCACCCTGTACCGTTGCAATCCATTTGTTTTGCTCACCCAAAGCCTGTGAAATCCGCTTAGAACGATCGACATCCTGAGTCAACTCTTCCAAGTCTTTTGCCCCTGCTTCATTCAGAATGGTATCGACCGAACTGCTCTGGTTACTAAACTGGTTAAGGCGGTCATAAAAATAGTCTGATACTTTCTCCGTCAGTTCAGGAGAAACAAAATGTGCCACGTTATTGACGGTATTAAAACGGTGTCCTAGAAGCTGGCGAGATACATTTGGCAAATGTTCACGAAGCATTTGCTGTGGATTATCATATTTTTTAGCCGAAAAAACGCTTTTTGTCTTCGCCGAACCGTCAATCACCTGACCGGAATTTGACGGCTTAAGTGCTTTCGTCACCGAGTCTGGTGCAACATGATTCAATAAATCCAATCCGGTTGAACTGAACTTTTTCGCCACTCCAAAGGCATTCGAAATCAGACCATTAGATTGTTTATTATTAGCATTTACCATTTTTTACCTCAGCATTCACGTGCTTGTATTTGATATAAATACTAGGTGTAGTCAGCATTTATCTCAACTTTATTCTGTGTCATTTAGTAAAATCCCTACATGCCGACTCACAAACCCAACCGACTGTCACACGGCATAACATTTGCCATAAGATTTCAAAAGTCTTTCTGCTATCATGTTCTCCACCATGAAATAAGGCTAGAGGCCGGATTTGGCGATTTTATATAGCCCATTTTCTGCCACTGGACGTAGAGCTAAACTATAAGGATCTGTAGATGAAACGTGTTGTCATCACTGGCATGGGTATTAACTCGTGTATTGGTAATACATTAGAGGATGTAAACCATTCTTTACAAAATGGGATTTCAGGAACACGTTTTAATCCGACTTATGCTGAACTCAATTTCAAAAGCCATGTGAGTGCTGCGGCCGAACAGGATTTCGACGGTATTGACCGTAAACTCAAACGCTTTATGGGCGTATGCGCAATGTATGCCTACAATTCGGCACTTGCTGCAGTTGAACATGCCGGTTTAAAACAAGAAGATCTGGCAAATAATCCACGCTATGGTATTGCCGGTGGTTCAGGTGGTGGTTCAACTGCCTCAGTGGTTGAAATGAAAGAACTTCTAGATACCAAAGGTGCGCGTAAAATTGGCCCTTTCTTTGTACC
This sequence comes from Acinetobacter sp. YH12254, assembly GCF_013417415.1. Lineage (NCBI taxonomy): Bacteria > Pseudomonadati > Pseudomonadota > Gammaproteobacteria > Moraxellales > Moraxellaceae > Acinetobacter > Acinetobacter sp. YH12254. The sequence continues at coordinate 138,397 of NZ_VPEB01000006.1, forward strand.
ACGCAATATGACCAACACCATTACTGCAAACGTCGGTGTCGCTTTTAAACTACAAGGCGTAGCACATACCATTACCAGTGCATGTGCAACCTCTGCCGATGCCATTGGTTATGCTTATAACCTGATCCAACTGGGCAAACAAGATTTGATGCTGGCTGGTGGCGGTGAAGAAGATCACTGGTCACAAAGCTTATTATTTGATGCGATGGGTGCGCTTTGCTCTAAATACAACGACACGCCTGAAACTGCATCTCGTCCGTACTCTGCTGACCGTGACGGCTTCGTGATTGCCGGTGGTGGCGGTTTTGTGGTGCTTGAGTCACTTGAGCATGCACAAGCACGTGGTGCAAACATCTTGGCTGAAGTGGTGGGCTATGCGGCCAACTCGGATGGTGCAGATATGGTTGCACCAAGTGGCGAAGGGGCTACACGCTGTATCCTGATGGCACTTGAAGAAGCCAAACAACATGGTGTTGAATCGATTGATTATGTGAATACTCATGGTACATCTACACCTGCTGGTGACGTGACCGAGCTTCAAGCGATGGCACGTGCATTTGGTGAAGATAAAGTTCCACCACTGAGCTCAACCAAGTCTATGACTGGTCACAGCCTGGGTGCTGCTGGCGTTCAGGAAGCAATTTACTCGATCCTGATGATGCAAAATGACTTTATTGCTCCAAACATTAACGTGACCGAGCTGGATGAAGGCGCAAAACCATTTGATATCGTGCTTGAAAAACGTGACGCAAAATTGAATACTGTGATGAGTAACAGTTTCGGTTTCGGCGGCGTAAATGCCTGTCTCATTTTCAAGAAATGGGAAGGCTAAGCTGCCCAATTTAGGGTGACTTGATGGATGCTCCTTCTGATGCTTTCTTGTGGGTAAAAGCATTACATATTATTGCAGTGGTTTGCTGGTTCGCGGCTTTGTTCTACTTGCCACGTTTATATGTTTATCATGCCATGAGCGAAGATGCCGTCAGTCATCAACGCTTTGAAGTCATGGAACGTAAGCTGTACCGTGGCATCATGTGGCCAGCCATGTTGGCCACCTTGATTACGGCACACTTTCTGGTCGACTGGGGTGATGCAACGCGTCACTACCATGAAGCCTTATGGTTTTACCTTAAAGTTGGCCTGGTCGGCTTATTGGTGATTTACCATCTGATATGTGGTTATTACCGCAAGAAGTTGATTGATAATGCACATTACAAGTCTCACAAGTTTTGGCGTTATTTTAATGAGATGCCAACCCTGATCTTATTTGCAGTGGTGATTTTAGTCGTAGTTAAACCTACTTTCTAATTCACCCACGCAATCAAAAAAATCCCTGATTCGTCGGGGATTTTTTATTTTGGCCTTCTAGATTTTTACACAGCTATCCTGCTTCAGATTCAGTTCAGACAATTTCTGTTGAGAAAATGGCAGTGCTATACATAACTTTCCATCTTGCTGAAAATAACGTCGCCCTGCTGCATTTTGATTCAATAGCTCTATCTCTATACTGCCTGAATTGACTGCATTAAAAGTCATAATTTTATTGCTTAAGACATGATTCATCACAATATATTTTTCAAAGTTGGGCTTACTGATCTGCGCTAGAACATGTCCAATCGCATTTTTTAGTCGCCATTTAGACAGTGAAGAAGGCTCACTTGTCGTAAACCGCTCTTGCAGTTCAACATACGGTGTTTCCGAAAGCATCCAGTACACCTCATATTGTGCTGCAATTGCATTAAAGGTGGTATTGGGTAAATACAGCCATTTTAGCTGTACAGGGCTGATTTCAGAGGCATGTGCCAGATATTGGGTCAGCAAATAATGTCCCATTAATTCATTTTGCAGACTTGCTTTTAAACCCAATTGATCTGAATCCAGATTGTTAAGCATGACTGGATTGCTTTCATTTTTTTGCTCGATCCGAATCAGATCAATCATTTGACTGAGCCAATTCTGCAGCAGCATTTTTTCAACCAAAGACAAGCGGTTCCGGCTAAAGTCTAAAACCTGATGAAATTGCTGTGCATAATCCTGCACTTTAGAGTCTGAATTAAGCTGGATGTGAACCAGTTTCAGCAACTGTAAGTTTTGAATATAGCGATAATCAGGCCCGCCTGCCTGCGGCGGAATCACCAATGAAATATAATCCTGGTGTTCCAATAAATCTGAAAACCGTTGTAAAGGAATACGCTCACGTTCCAGTAAAGCGTGTAGCAATTTTTTATGTTCTACCACCAATACAGAAAACTGCTCAGCTGAATTAGCCAAACGCATTTGCAGATTTTCAAGAAGTTCTTTTTCCTGTTCAGAAAAACCAGCTCGGCTCAGCTGGCGGTTTAATCCTGAGTCACTCTGCAAATTTTCAGCAGCATTCTGATCTCGAATATAATTTACCCATTCCCGATGGTAACGATAACGACCCAGTGCCTGAGGGTGAACCTCATCTTTGGCAGCAATTCCCAATAAGTAAAAATATGAGTGTTGCTGAACATTCGCCCTATAGATTAAATCTGGCTGAATAAACTTTTTTGCCGTATCCGTTAAAGGCTGATCTGTACGCAGCCATTTTGCAGTGAATACCAACAGAATGGCTATTCCCACAAGAATGCCAAGCGACCATAACCCCAGCCTGTTTTTACTCCATCCCCTCATATAGATCCTTATTTTTAATTATAAATTTTTCTTCAATTCTAAGGGCACAGGACAAAGTTCACAAATGATTCATCACACCATAAAAAAATCCCCGATCAGGCGGGGATTTTTTAAGCTATTTTATTGTGTTTCTAATGCCGCTTTTCTCGCGGCTGCGACACGCGGCCGATACAGTACATAATAAGTCACTGCCAAAATAATCAACCATAATGGACTGATTTTTAATGCATTAAATGTATCTGGCTCCAAACTTAAAATGACCAGAGCGAAAGCCAGAAAAGTTAGTACGATATAGCTCATCCATACCCCGCCCGGCATTTTAAAGGTGGAGTTGGCATGCTGTTCAGGGCGTAATTTACGGTAGCGTAAATAACACACCATAATTAAGCTCCAAATACTAATAAACAAAATCACGCACAGCGACGTGGCTAAAGTAAAAGCTTCCAGGGTGTTTGGCACGAAGTACTGCAAAGCTGCACCAGCCATAATAAAGGCACATGAGAACATTAAACCCTTGGCTGGTACAGAACGTTTCGATAGATGCGCCAAAGCGGCAGGTGCCTGTTGGCCACGCGCCAATCCGAAAAGCATACGACTGGTTGAGAATACACCACTATTCATGGAAGACATGACGGATGACAAGACCACCAGATTCATGATGATCGCCGCCGCACCAATACCGGCATGCATGAATAAGCTGACAAAAGGACTTTGATCCGCAGGAATTTTAGCCCATGGAGTCACTGACATCACTACAAACAATGACAACACATAGAACAAGATAATACGCGTTGGAATTGCATTGACGGCTTTGGGTAAATTTTTCTCAGGATCTTTGGTTTCAGCTGCCATCGTACCGAGCAATTCCACACCGACAAAGGCGAATAAGGCAATCTGGAAGCCTGCCAGGAAGCCATCCGCACCTTTGGGGAACATACCACCCGACCAGACATGGCTAAAGCTTGCAGTACTGCCATCTGGTGCCTGAAACTGGTTCAACACCATAAAGCCGCCAATAAAGATCAGGCCTAAAATGGCTAAAATCTTAATCAGGGCAAACCAGAATTCAATTTCACCAAACAGTTTGACCGTCAGCAAGTTCAAACCCAGAACCAGCAACACACAGCCGACACTGATCAATGCCTGCCCGATGGGGGTAAAGGCCACACCCTCAGGCAACCAGAAACTTAGATAATTAATAATCGCTGCTAAATCGGCAATCCCGACCAGAACCCAACCGAGCCAATAAGACCAGCCAATATAATAGGCCGCGCCCGGACCTATGAGGTCGCGCGCCATATCAATAAATGATTTGTAATGTAAATTAGCCAACAATATCTCACCCAATGCGCGCATCAGGAAAAAAAACATAAAGCCAATAATCATATAAATAAATAAAATTGAAGGGCCGGCCAAAGAGATAGTTTTACCCGATCCCATAAATAAACCGGTACCAATTGCACCACCAATGGCAATTAACTGCAGATGCCGATTGGAGAGCTTGCGTTGTAGCTCATGTTGCGACGGCGCTGCGTCATCTTTAGCGGATGTTGTATTCATGTTTAGTTCCTTTTTTGCATCAGACCCTTGCCCATCTGATCGGATTTCTTCCTGAAATCCTGAATGCAGATGAAGTTCCATTTAAAAAGCTAAATGACCGGATCTAATGTCCTTACAAAATTAAGTTGGGAGATATAAAAATCAAAACAACTCAAGCCTGTGCTGCAATCACTGCAATTTCAATCAGCCAGTCAGGATTGACCAGATCTGCCTGAATGGTGGCACGTGCCGGAGTTCCCTGTCCTTGCAACCAGTGAATCCAGATCTGGTTCACGGTTTGAAAATCTTCCAGATTTTTCACAAATAGTTGTGCCGACAGCAGTCGGCTTTTGTCTGTTCCTGCCAGCTTGAGCAGCTGATCAATTTTCGTCAGCACTTCCTGCGTTTGACCGCTAATATCCTGACGGGTGCTATCCGGCACCTGCCCTGATAAATACACGGTCTGGTTGTGAATGGTGACAGCACTCATGACCTGATTGCTGTTAATACGCTGGATATCGGTGTGTTCCATCATCATATGTCCTCTCAATTTCTTCCGTTATTTGGTCAATATTTAGTTTTAGCTTTCGATCCGAACCGGTACACGAGCCGTAATCGCACACATCAATTCATAGCCTACGGTTCCTGAACCGGCCGCGACCTCATCAATTGATAAAATTTCACCTTGCGAAGATTTCCCCCAAAGCACCACTTCACTCCCCACAGTCGCCTGAGGGACAGCGGTCAGATCGACTGTAAGCATATCCATACTGACCCGACCAAGAACTTGAGTCTGCACTGAATCCACCAGAACTGGTGTACCTGTGGCTGAAATGCGCTGATACCCATCGGCATATCCACATGCCACTACACCAATGCGCATCGCCTGCTCCGCAACGAAGTTAGAACCATAACCCACACTTTCATCAGCCTGAATATACTGAATCGCAATGATTTCACTGCGCAGGCTCATGCCGGGCTGCAGATTCCAGTCATAAATAGTATGGTCAGGATAGTCAGGCGAACTGCCATACAGCATGATGCCACTACGCACAATGTCGGATTGAATGTGGTGATGATGGCGCAGGATGGCTGCACTATTACTGACAGAAGTTTTTCCGGCTAAAGACCCAGTGATTTGCGTGAACATTGAATATTGATAATCAATGCCGTTCTGGCCAAAGCGCTGACCATCTGCATCGGAAAAATGCGTCATATGGCTAACTGAGCGCACATTGCCCAGTGCCTGGACTTGCTTAAAAATATCCGTATATTCGTGGGCCTGAAAACCCAAACGGTTCATACCGCTGTTAAGTTTTAAGTACACATCAAATTTTGCGTCTGGATTGATCTGCTGAAACTGCGTTAACCAGGTGATTTGATGCTGGCTATGTAGACTAAAACTTAAATCTAATGCAGCACAGACGTCTAAATCGTCTACAGCAAAAATTCCTTCGAGCAGTAAAATTTTGCCCTGCCAACCGAGCGCACGCAGACGCTGCGCTTCAGCCAAATCCAGCAAGGCAAAACCATCGGCTGATTGAAATGCTGAATAGACTCGCTCAATACCATGACCATAGGCATTGGCTTTAACCACAGCATAGACTTCGGCATTTGGCGCTGCGGCTTTGGCGATCTTCAGGTTATGCTGCAATGCATCTAAGTGCACTACAGCTTGAATTGGGCGTGGCATAGCTTCTTCCTTGAAACAGCAATTTAGGCCGCGTGTGAATAACGTCCGAGTGAAAGTCCTTCAGTGCTGATTTCGGTTTTATGATTCAACACAATGTCACTGATTAACTTGCCCGAACCACAGGCCATGGTCCAACCCAGGGTGCCATGTCCAGTATTCAGGAACAGATTTTTAAAACGCGTTACACCAATAATCGGGGTACTGTCTGGGGTCATTGGACGTAAACCGGTCCAGAAACTCGCTTCTGCCAGATCCCCGCCTGGGAATAATTCCTGAGTGACCATTTCCAGAGTGGCACGGCGATTGTCTTTCAAATTGTGGTTAAATCCACTTAGTTCGGCCATACCGCCAACACGGATCCGCTGGTCAAAACGCGTGATGGCAATTTTATAGGTTTCATCCAGCACCGTAGATTGTGGTGCAAAGTTGGCATCAACAATTGGAATGGTCAGTGAATAGCCTTTGACTGGATAAACCGGCAAATCCAGATTCAAAGGTTTTAAGAAATCACGCGAATAACTACCGAATGCCAATACATATTTATCAGCCGTCAGCACTTCACCATTGACCACCACCCCCTTAATTTCATCGCCTTCAATCACCAAACGCTCAACATTTTGGTTAAATTTAAACTGCACGCCCAATTCTTTGGCAACATTGGCTAAGGCATTGGTAAATAAATAACAGTCGCCTGTCTCATCATTGGGTAAATGCAAGCCGCCCACCAGTTTATCCTGGACATGCGCCAGGGCTGGCTCAACTTTGGCCAGATCAGCGCCCAACAACAATTCATGCGGTACGCCGCATTCTCGCAATACCGCAATATCACGTTGCACCATCTCTAATTGCGCTTCGTTACGAAAGACTTGCAAAGTACCTTTAGAACGGTGTTCATAACTGATCCCGGTTTCTTTACGCAATTCACGTAAACAGTCACGGCTATATTCAGCCACACGGGTCATACGTTCTTTGTTAATCGCATAGCTGGCTGGATTACAGTTTTTCAGCATTTGTGCCATCCAGTTCAACTGCCACATACTGCCATCTAAATTAATGGCTAAAGGTGCATGATGCTGGAACATCCATTTCACTGCTTTAAATGGAATGCCCGGTGCTGCCCATGGCGTCGAATAGCCCGGAGAAATTTGCCCGGCATTGCCAAAACTGGTTTCTTCAGCCGGCCCGGTTTGACGGTCAAGCACTGTAACTTCTGCACCCTGCTGCGCCAGATAATAGGCACTCGCCACACCGATTACACCACTGCCTAAGACCAAAACGCGCATCTTACTACCCTCAAATTTTTCTAGTTGATTTAACTAGTATATTTTTGGATCAATAGTGAATTTAACTATATTGAGATGATATATTTAGTGAAATAAACATTTTTTTCGGGCAGAATTAAAAAAAAGAGGGAAATATTGATGCGTAAATTAGACCGCATTGATCGCATGATTCTGGATATCTTGCAACGCGATGGCCGGATTGCCATTAGTGAGCTGGCAGCACGTGTGAACCTGTCAACCACACCCTGTTCAGAACGGGTAAAACGGCTGGAGCGCGAAGGCATTATCATGGGTTATTACGCGCGCTTAAATCCGGAACTGCTAGAACGCAATTTGCTGGTCTTTCTGGAGATTAAGCTTTCTGCAAAATCGGGTGATGTATTTGATCAAGTGGCGCGGAATCTGACCGAAATTCCAGAAGTACTGGAATGTCATTTGATTTCCGGTGACTTTGATTATCTGGTCAAGGCACGTCTCAAAGAGATGAGTGCCTATCGGCGTCTGTTAGGCGATTTGCTAAAAAAATTACCTGCTTCTGCTTCCTCACATAGTTATGTGGTCATGGAGGAAGTAAAAGAAAGTCTCTATCTGGATCTTGGCGGGTAATTATTTTTATCTTTCAACATTCAGCGCTCAAACAGTTTCCAAAAAAATAATGCCCCAAATGGGGCATTATGGTGAACAATATATTTAGATATTTATTTTCGACTTAAAAATCAGGCTGGAATACGCAATACCTGTCCCGGGAAAATATCATCAGCATCTTTGAGCAATGGGCGATTGGCCTCAAAGATCTTATTGTACTGATTGGCATCACCATAAAATTCTTTCGAGATTTTTGACAAGCTATCCCCCGATTTTACCGTATAGAATTTGCTTTCCGGTTCAGGGCTGCTGACCGTAAGCTGATCATCCACTTTGGCCACATGATCAATATTCCCCACCGCCAGAATAATTTTTTCACGATCGGCCTGACTTTGCACCTGACCTCTGACCGTGGCCAGATCCGAGGTTGAATTATAACTGATGGATAAACCAGTGATCGGAAGACCCAGACCTTTTACATGACCAAGTAATTTATTTGCGACTTCTTGGGCAGAAGGCTCTGCGGGCTGTGCTGCTGCGGCTGGAGTAGTATTTGCTGGTGCGGCCTGCGGCTCTGCGGCAGCTGTATTTTTCTTACCGATACCTTTTACAAAATCAAAAAGACCCATATGGAACTCCATTCTTGTCGTTAATGTCATATCACTCTTATTTTTATAATGAAAATAGCCAAGGCATAGTTAGTCATTGGTGACAGAAAGGTAATCGATTGTAAAATTTCCATTTAGGTGAAAAGCAGACACAAAAAAACCACCGAGAGGGTGGTCTTTATGCTCAGCAAAGCTGAAATCGGCGATTAACCCAGTTTCTTAGAAACATAGTCAATTGCAGATTGAACAGTTGTGATTTCGTTAGAATCTTCATCAGGAATCGTGATGTCGAAATCATTTTCGAAAGACATAACCAGTTCAACTAGATCTAGAGAATCTGCACCTAAGTCATCCATGAAAGACGCTTCGTTTTTAATCTCTTCGATTTTGATACCAAGTTGTTCTGCAACTGCTTGCTTAACACGTTGTTCGATATCGCTCACAGGAATTCTCCTCATTGCTTGTGGCGTTTTTAATGCCGTTAGTTTAATTGAATCTAAAAAATTTGGAAAGTTTATACTTGAGCTTAGCTCATGTATAAGCCCCCATTTACATGCATAACTGTACCAGTAATGTAACTGGCTTTGTCTGAAGCCAGGAAACTTACAGCATTTGCGATATCTTGTGGGTCACCCAAACGGTTTAACGCCACTTGCTCAGTCATTTTTTTACGAATTTCTTCGCTTAACTGTTCCGTCATTTCAGTTGCAATAAAGCCTGGTGCGACCGAGTTAACCGTAATCTGACGGCTACCCATTTCTTTGGCCAAACTACGACTGAAGGCTTCAATTCCGGCTTTGGCAGCAGAATAGTTGGCCTGCCCCGGGTTGGCAAAGTGTGCCACCACAGAGCTGATGTTGATGATGCGTCCGAAACGTGCCTTGGTCATGCCTTTCAGCACACGTTTAGACAGACGGTAAACGGCTTTCAGGTGAATATTTAAAATATCATCCCAGTCATCTTCAGACATGCGAAGCAATAAGTTATCTTTGGTAATACCGGCATTATTAACCAACGCCAGCACTGGACCATAGTTCTGTTCGATCTCCGTCACCAGTGCATCAATCGCAGCACCATCACGTACATCTAAAACTTTGCCCACACCATTTTCAGCAAACTGTGCAGATAATTTTTCAGCGCCCGCTTCAGAGGTCGCAGTACCCACGACAAAATAACCATCCTGAATCAACTGTTGTGCGATCGCAGCACCAATACCACGACTTGCACCTGTTACCAAGGCAACTTTCGGTTCCTGTGTCATGCAATTTTCCCTTCTGCCGTCAATACGGTGTTCAATGCATCTTCCAGACGAGATTTGCTATCCAGTGGAAGTGCTTTTTCGATATTCGGTAGGCGTTTCGCCAAGTTACTCAATACATTACCCGGACCACATTCAACGATGTACTGAATGCCTTCATCTTGAAGGAATTGCAGGGTTTTGGTCCATTGTACTGATTCATAAAGTTGCGCTGTTAAGGCCTGACGCAATGCAGGGACATCAGCCGCAGCTTCAGCGCCTACATTTTGTAATACAGGAATGCATGGCAGCTCAATGGCGGTTTGTTCCAATGCAGGCGCAAACTGTTCTGCCGCAGGTTTCATCAGTGAACAATGCGATGGAACCGATACCGGCAATGCAATCGCCTTAGCGCTATTTTCTTTGGCCAGTGCCATCACTGCTTCAACGCGATCTTTATTGCCTGCAACCACAACCTGCCCTTGGGCATTGTAGTTTGCCGCTTCAACAGAACCTTCACCTGCTGCAGTTGCCTGTGCACACAGCTCAATCACTTTGGCATCATCCAGACCTAAAATAGCAGCCATTGCACCGACACCCTGAGGTACAGCCGTCTGCATCAGTTTACCGCGCAGGTTGACCAGTTTGACTGCATCACCCAGGCTTAGGCTACCCGCTGCCACCAGCGCGCTGTACTCACCCAGTGAATGGCCTGCCAGATATTTCGGTGCCACACCACCAGATTCCAGCCACACGCGCCACAAGGCAATACTTGCAGTCAGCAATACCGGCTGGGTAAATTCAGTTTGATTTAAGTTTTCGCCAGTTTGCGCAATCTGCCACAAATCGAAGCCGACAGCTTCAGAGGCTTCTGCAAATGTCTCGCGAATAGCAGAAAACTGCTCTGCAAGTTCAGCCAGCATGCCGGCTTTTTGTGAGCCTTGACCTGGAAATACAAATGCAGTTTTCGTTGCTTGTGCTGCTTGTTCGAGTTGTGTCGCAGACATAATAAAATCCTTTCATTCAAGAGGTGTCATCTTCAGTTGTAGCAAGAAGACTGGCCAATAAAGCCACCTAAATCATTGTGGAGCGCAATTTAGCATGTAATTTTGCTGGCGGTAATTGCCAAATACAACAAAAAACCGATGCAAGCAAAAATCAAGGACAAAAAAAAGGGAGCTAAATGCTCCCATTTTTTCTACTAAGCTTGACGCTTAATACATCATCAATTATTCAGCAGATGCTTTAGCGAATAATTGACGACCACGGTAGATACCATCTTTAGATACGTGGTGACGACGGTGAGTCTCGCCAGTAGCTTGGTCTACAGTTAATGCATTCTCGGTTAAAGCGTCATGTGAACGGCGCATGTCACGGCGAGAGCGACTTTTACGGTTTTGCTGAACGGCCATGATGGCTCCTTACAAAGATCGAAAAAATGGATCAGAACAAATTCGATTGTCTTATACACAAGAGTATAACACAAAAATTAGTTAAGTTTACCCTTCAGAGCTGCCAAAACATCAAACGGATTATCTCGTTTTTCTTCGACAACTTCTTCTATGGCAGGCTGATGCTTATGTTCGCAAAACTCATGTTTAGGCGACAACGGCACCAACAATAACAGTTCATCTTCTATCAGCGCGAGCAAATCAGCGGTCGCAGGTGCATCATAGTCACCTTTGGTCGTTGCTTCACTTTCACCTAGGACGATGAAATCAGCATCCTCATCCAAGCGCTCTATCAGTGACTCATCATCCACAAGTGCCAAATGGAACGATGAAACCAGTTCAATCTCTACAGTTTCCAGACAACGCTGGCATTCCATAGGAACTTTTGTTTCAACGTGACCATCTAGCCATGCAATACGATGATAGGCATCCATTGATAGCTTACAGTCTATGTTAATCAATTGATCATCAATTGATCCAACAGCTTCACGAGCGATACGAACAAAGCGGGATAAAGGCAGTTGACCTGACCATTTAAAGCCCTGTTCAGCCCATTTAAACGGCTCAATCTGTGCCGGAAAGGTATTTGCTGACATAATTAAGGCGGCAATTCTACAAATTCATCAGTACTCTGTCAAAGATTAAGATACAATTTTGTACTTATTTCGACAGACCATTTGGGTAACTCAAGTCATGCATCTGTTGCAGCCGCAAACAGAAGTGAATGTTTCATCACTCGTTAGCACAATTCCAAGCCTTGATTCTGACAGTTCAACACAACAAGTGCAACTCTCGCCATGGACGAATTTATCGTCAGAAGCGCAGCAGGTGGACTGGCTAATCTTACACTTTAATCACTGGTTTTCCCATTTAAATGTGACTTTAGTCCGTGGCGAATTTGAACCTGAATATTTTCCTGCCGATGCCGATACTCCTGCCCGGATTCAGTTTGCACATGGATTCTTTAATAGTGCCTTGCATGAAATCAGCCATTGGACAATTGCCGGGGATAAACGCCGGGAACTTCCGGATCTTGGTTACTGGTATGCCCCGGATGGGCGTACAGCCGAACAACAAGCGCTGTTTGAACAGGTAGAAATTAAACCGCAGGCAATCGAGTGGATGTTTGCCCAGGCCTTTGGGCGTAAATTCCGGGTATCGCTGGATAACCTGACTGGTGACGGCGGTGACGGAACCCGCTTTAAAGATCATGTCTATGCACAAGTGCAGGCTTATTTTCGTGGTGAGGCAAAATTGCCACGGGATGCACAACGCTTTATTCAATGTATCTGTGCCTGTAGCAGAGGTGGCAAAAGTTTACAATCTGATGAATTTATACGTGAAATGCTTGATTAAATTACACAAATCTACCTTTTTGGTGATTGCCAGACGCTGCCTGAGCGCCACATAATAAGCCATCAGCCCAAGCTTGGAGTAGCCTCTATGCTGCATTTACGCGTACACCCCGATAACCCGCAACCGCGCTTAATCAGTCAGGCGGTAGAACGAATCCGTGCTGGCGATGTGGTGGTCTATCCCACGGATGCTGCCTATGCGATTGGTTGCCAGATTGGGAATAAAAGTGCCATGGAACGCATTGCGCAGATTCGCGGACTTGGCCCAAAACATCAATATGCAATTTTGTGCTGTGATTTATCCGATATTGCCACCTATGCCAAAGTGGACAATGCCATGTATCGCTTACTCAAAAACAATACACCAGCAGTCACCACTTTTATTTTACCGGCCACCAGTGAAGTGCCGAAACGCTTGATGCATCCCAAAAAGAAAACCATTGGCCTGCGCATTCCGAGCAATCCGGTGTGTCAGATGCTGCTCAAAGAACTGGGTGAGCCTCTCTTGACCTCTACCCTGATTTTGCCGGACCAGACCGATCCGCTGGATGATCCTTTTGAGATTGAAATGCAATTGGGCAAACGCATTGATGTGTTTATCGATAGCGGTTTAGGTACATTAAGCACCACCTCGATTATTGATTTATCTGGTGATCATCCAGAAATTATTCGTCGTGGCGTGGGTGATGTCAGCGCATTTGAATAAAGAATGCCATCTTATTTCCAGCCGACTGCAGGAGTCAGTCTATGGATTTATTTTATATCCTTCTGAATCAGCATGAATTCTCTGCCCAATATTGTATCTATGCAGAACTGCCTTGGACACTTCAATCCAGGGCCATCATGATCGAAGCATATCCTTCGCCCAGTCCCACTCTAAACATTGATGCTACTGAATATCAGTTTTTCATGAATTTGGCTTTGCTTCGACAGCTATTACAGATCTATTCAAGCCAGAACCTATGCCTGGCAGAGACTTGCCAACGTATGATTGAGTTTGCACTGAGTGAATATCCTTCCTCACCGCGCTGAAGTTCTTAGCACTCAGATAGGTATTAATCATATCGCAGGATACTAAAACATGGATATGGTCATAGCTTCCACCCGTAACACATTGACTCTTTGCCCCGCTTATCTGGCTGTTTTTTTTGGGGCCTTCTTTTAAATTGCAAATAAATTCCATTATTTTTTCAAGTTTTTATGCCTTTGACTCCTTATTTAATTTATTTAGAGTTACTTTTCCAGTACAATGACGGCACTTAATTCTATGCTTTTTCTTTCGATGAGATACCGAAGATCAAGCCTTTGCATGCCTTTGAAAATTCGCGTGGCCTATAATTGTAATGACTCAAATTATCCATAACACAATGGAATCTGCTCCGCACATTCGGGTTCTGGATGAATGGCAGGATACTATTCCAGAGGATCTGTATATTCCTCCCGCCGCATTTGAAATCTTGTTAGAACATTTTGAAGGCCCACTCGACTTTTTAATTTACCTGATTCAAAAAAACGGTTTTGACCTGTTGCAAGTCGATATCGCGCCGATTGCAGCGCAATATTTATCCTATATGGATGCAATGAAATCCCTGAATATTGAGCTGACCGCAGATTATATGGTGATGGCTGCTTTATTGGCAGATCTCAAATCGCGTCTGTTATTGCCTAAACCGAAAAGCCTGTCTGCGATTGAGCAAGATCCAAAACAAGAACTGATCGACCGTTTAGAAAATTATTTAAGAATTAAACGGGCAGCAGAACGTCTGGGGCAAATGCCTATTCTGGAGCGTGATACATTCCTGACCCATGTCAGTCTGGGCGACGTTCAGCAGAATAATGAAGGCTATTCGATCGATTTACTGCGTGATGCCTTGTTGTGTATTTTTAACCGTCCTGAACCGGTGATTCATCAGGTGCAACAGGAACCGGTACTGCTCGAAGAACGGATTGCCTATATTGAAAGCTGTCTGGAATCTGGCGAAGTCTTATCTTTTGCCGATTTACTCAAACCGAGTCAGGGACGCATGGGGATGGTGGTGACCTTTATGGCAGTGCTGGAGCTGACCCGGCAACAAAAAATTCAGATTATTGCTACAGGTATTGAAGCCCCGCTCGCAGTTCAAGGAGCCAGTCAATGACACTAGAGCCAAATACGCTGTTTTCTGCAGAAGATCATCTGCATGAGGTGTTGATGCAGCTTGAGGCGATTATTTTCGCCAGCGACTCTGCGGTTTCATTGGCGCGTCTGAAAGAGGCTTTTCAGGATCGCTATAGCAAACAGGAATTACGTCAGTATTTACAACAACTTTCCATGTTAATGCATGGCCGTTCGATTGAACTGATTGAAACAGCACAAGGTTATCGTTTTCAAGTGCGTGCAAAATATCGTAATATTATTGCACAGACCTGGCCTGAGCGACCAACTCGCTTGTCGCCGGCCTTACTTGAAACACTTGCAGTGATTGCTTATCACCAGCCGGTGACCCGAGCCGATATTGAACAAATTCGTGGTGTGACGAATAACAGTCAGATTTTGCGTACGCTGTTTGACTGGAACTGGATTAAAGAATCCGGATTTCGTGAACTCCCTGGAAGACCTGCGTTGTTAATGACAACGCCACAATTTTTAAATGCGTTTGGCTTGAATTCTTTAGGCCAATTGCCTCCCCTGCAGGATGCCAAGGAAGCTTTTATGGCCCTCGATGCAAATGCACCGAAGTCATAAATAGGTGAACTGTTGATAATTATTTCTAAGGTTATGCTGTCATGAGTGAAAAATTGCAAAAGGTGCTTGCACGCGTTGGTTTGGGTTCTCGCCGTTATATGGAAGAAGTCATTGCCGCGGGTCGTGTAAGCGTCAATGGGCAAATTGCCCAAGTGGGTGAACGAATCGAACCAGGTGATGAGCTTCGCATCGATGGTCGTAAAGTTGCATTTCAGATTGAAGACGAAATTCGTCGTCGTGTGATTATCTATTATAAGCCTGAAGGCGAAATCTGCTCACGTAGCGATCCTGAAAACCGCCCAACCGTGTTTGAACAGTTGCCTGCGATTCCGGGCGATCGCTGGGTAATGGTCGGCCGTCTGGATATTAACTCGACCGGTCTGTTACTGTTCACCAATGATGGCGAACTTGCCAACCGCTTGATGCACCCATCGAATGAAATTGAACGTGAATACGCAGTTCGTGTCATGGGTGAGGTGACACCACAAATCAAAAACACCATGCTTAAAGGCGTGGTATTAGATGACGGCCCAGCGAAATTCGAATCGTTCTCTGAACTCGGCGGTGATGGTATTAACCGTTGGTTCCAGGTCGTAGTAAAAGAAGGTCGTAACCGCGAAGTACGTCGTATCTTTGAATCACAAGGTCTGAAAGTAAGCCGTCTGCTGCGTACCCGCTACGGTACTGTGATTCTGCCACGCGAACTGCGTACCGGTCGCTGGATTGAACTGGATAAAAACGATATCGACAACCTGACCAAAGCTGTGGAACTGAAACCACGTCAAGGTACAGGCCTGTTTGGTATGGCAAAACGTCGTAACGAGCGTATGCAGGATAAACCGATGGCTGCACGCCGTGGCGGTTTCTTGCGTCAGCAACGTCGTGACAGTGATGAACAACAACCACAGAATAACCCTGGCCGCGAGCGTCGTGATGACAATGCTTATGGTCGTCGTGACAGAAATGAAAACCAAAATGGTACGCAGTTCGTACGTCGTGACAACCGTGATGGCAATACTCAATTTCCTCGCCGCGAAACTCGTCCAGATCAAGCTTTTGGTCGCCGCGAAGAGCGTGATGAAAATGCGCCGCGTCGTCCATACGGTGTCAACAAAGGCTTTAAAAAGTTTTAATTAAGATAAATAAAAAAAGTCAGGCAATTGCCTGACTTTTTTATGCCTTATGTATCAGTCACTTTGTGGAATCCCTTGCGGAATGGCACTGAGTAAACGCTTGGTATATTCATGTTGTGGTGACTGATACAATTCATCTGAATTGGCAATTTCCACCAGTTCCCCATGATTCATCACCATGATCTGATCTGAAATATACTTCACCACCGATAAATCATGTGAAATGAAAATATAACTGAGTCCAAATTCATCCTGCAAATCTTGCAGTAAATTCAAGACCTGTGCCTGTACCGATACATCCAGCGCCGAGACCGACTCATCACAGATCAAAATTTCAGGCTTCAAAGTCAGGCAACGTGCAATTGCAATACGCTGGCGCTGACCACCGGAAAATTCATGCGGATAGCGATAAAAAGCCTGGGCAGGCAAACTGACCCGCTCCAGCAGGTCCAAAGCCATTTGCTTGCGTTCTGCATCATCCTGACCAATTTTATGAATCTGCATCGGTTCCATCAGGATTTGCCCCACGGTAAAACGCGGATTTAAAGAGGCATAAGGATTCTGGAAAATGATCTGGATTTTACGTTGATACTGGTTAAATTCCTTTTCAGACATGGCCAAAATGTCCCGCCCCTGAAATAGCGCTTTACCGCCTGTTGCCTGTTGCAAACGCATCAATAGCAAGCCAATGGTGGTTTTGCCCGAACCGGATTCTCCGACCAGCCCCAAGGTTTTACCTTTGGCCAGCTGAAAAGAAACCCCTTTCACCGCCTGAAATTCATCTTTGCCAAACAGACCTTTGCGGCTATAAAAAGATTTTTTCAGATCACGTACATCCAGAATAATTTCTTCTCCGCCCTTGAGTCCGCGTGAGCGTTGCGGAAGTTGAGTATTCAGGTGGATATCGTCCAGCCAGGTTGAACCATCCTGTTTCATAAAATCACTGATCATCGGCAAACGTAACGGACGTTGCGACAATTGTGGACGGCAATGCAATAAAGCCCGGGTATACATATCCTGAGGTCGATCCAGTACGTCCTGAACCAAACCCTGTTCACGAATTTCCCCATGTCGCATCACAATCACCTGATCGGCAATTTCCCCCACCAAAGCCAGATCATGAGTAATGAACAGCATCGACATCTGACGGCGCTGACGCAGAGATTCCAGCAAGTCCAGAATCTGCTTTTGAATGGTGACATCCAGGGCAGTGGTCGGTTCATCCGCAATTAACAGCTTGGGTTCACAGGCAATGGCCATGGCAATCATGACCCGCTGCTGCTGCCCCCCCGAAAGCTGTCCCGGATAGGCATCGATTTTAGTTTCAGGTGCAGGAATACCCACTTCTTTGAGCAGTTCTAAAGTACGTTGCCGCGCCTGTTTTTTATTCATACCCAAATGGAGTTGCAGGATTTCTGCAATCTGCATGCCTACCGTAAATACCGGATTGAGCGAGGACATCGGCTCCTGAAAAATCATGGCAATGTCTTTACCACACATCTGGCGCATGTCACGGGTTTTGAGCTTAAGCAGATTTTTCCCTTCAAAGATAATCCGGCTGTCTTCGGAAATACGCGCGCTTTCCGTCGGGAGCAAGCCCATGGTCGCCAGTGAAGTAACCGACTTGCCACTTCCCGATTCTCCCACCAATGCCACCGTAGTATTGGCCGGAATTTCAAAAGAAACCCCTTTTACGGTTTCGATATATTGTTTATTTTCACCTTTAAAACTGACACGCAGATTTTCCACGCGAAGTAACGCAGGTGCTGTACTTGGATTGATTTCAGACATGGTTGCGCTCCTATTTCAGTTTCGGATCTAATGCATCACGGAGTGCATCGGTAAACATCGAGAAAGCCGTCACCAGTATTGCCATGGCAATCGAGGCTGCGGCCAGTTGCCACCATTTTCCTAAAATCAGCTCACTTTGCGCTTCATTCAGCATACTTCCCCAAGACACTACTCCGATTGGCACGCCAAAACCAAGGAAGCTGAGAATCACTTCAGATTTGATAAAAGCCACCACCAGAATGGACATTTGTACCAAGGCAATATGACTGACATTCGGAAAAATATGTACAAACATACGCCGTAAATTACTCACCCCAATCGCCTTGGCAGCCAGTACATATTCACGCGCCGTATGTTTCATGTACTCGGCACGAACCAGACGAAAAACCCCAGTCCAGCCGGTCAGACCTAAAATCAGGATGATTGATAAAATCCCTTTCTGTTGCAACACCGCAGCAATTGCCAGAACCAGCAGTAAATAAGGAATTGAAGTAAAGACATTATAAAACCAGTTGAGGAGATCATCGACCCAGCCACCAAAATAACCGGCAAGTGCACCAAGTACGGTGCCAATGATCACAGCGACCAAAGCCGCAACCAGTCCGACCAGAATCGAGGTTTCCGCACCTTTAATGGTTTTCTGTAAAACATCCTGTCCCCATTTATCCGCACCAAAGATCAGACTCTGTTTTAATTCGCTGTCCTGATCCATCAGCTGACCACCGAGCTGCTGGTTAATGACGCGCATGTCTTCTGCCAGCGGATCTGTTACACCATAATAATCAATGCTGCCCCCCATCCTTTGCTCAGCAGCAATTTCAGCATTGAGTTCTGCAATCACCTCTTTTAAAGGATCGACTGGATTGACCGGTAAAACGACCAATTCTGCTTCCTGTTCTTCACCGGAAACAGCCGGCATAGGCGCTGCACTGATAAAACTTGGCGGTGCATAACTGACCGCCACTTCTTTATTCCAGTCCTTGGCAATAAAACCGCTCATGGAAAGCAAAAGTAGCAGCAGATAAAACAGCACCACCAATAAGGAGAACATGGCAATCCGGTCACGTTTCAAACGGCGCATGGCCAGTTGCCATAATCCTGTCGAAGTAGACTCAGGCACGGCTTGAGCGTGTTGCTCTTTTTTAAATATCGCACTCAGCATAATTCACCTACTTCAACTGTACGCGTGGATCGACCCATTTATAGATCAGATCGGCAATCAGGTTGAATATCATGGTCGCAGCGGCAACATAGACCGTAATCGCTTTAATCACCGGGAAATCCGAACGCTCTACGGCAATAATCACTTCACGACCAATCCCCGGAATACCGAAAAAACGCTCAATCAGGAAAGCACCGATCAGCAGTGCTGGAAGCCCCGCCATCACATCGGTAATAATCGGAATCGAGGCATTGCGTAGCACATGCACGCCCAGAATCCGGCTCTCGCCCAGACCTTTGGCCCGTGCAGTACGCACATAGTCCTGATTGACTTCATCCAGTACGAAACTGCGGTACAGACGTAAGGTCGGGGCAATACTCACCACCAGCATAATCAGTACAGGCAACAAGGCGTATTTGAAAAGATTGTCAGCGAAATTATCACTCCAGCCCTGCACCGGAAACCAGCTCAGCTCATAAGCGAGGAAGTACTGAAACACAATGATATAGACAAGAATACTGATCGACATACCGATGGTACACAGCATCATGATCATGCGATCGGTCAGACTGCCGCGAACTGACGCCACACCCAAGGCTAAAATGATGGAAATAATGGTTTGCAAAATGGTCAGTGGAATCAGAATGGTCAGTGAGGGTCCCAGACGCGTACTAATAATTTGCGCCACCGACTCGCCGGTACTCCAGCTCACCCCATAATCGAAGGTTAAAATCTGCTTGGTGAAAATCCACAGTTGCACATAATACGGTTGATCCACGCCAAGCTGTTGCCGGATGTTTTCAATCTGTTCTGCATTGGCCATTTTACCGGCGAGGATATAGGCAGGATCGCCCCCCACCCAGTTAAACAGCAGGAAGATCAGCAAAATCACCCCGAGCATGGTGGGGATCATTTGCCAGAGCCGTCGAATAATATATGCCAGCATCGCTTGCCTTCCTTAATTTTTTCCAGAGATTTCATTAAAGAAAGCTTTGCTGTCTGGATCACGACCCAGAAAGTCTTTCACCATCTGCTCGCCATGTTTTTGTCCGCCTTGCGCCAAGACCGTATTGCGATAATGCGCACCGACTTTTTTATCCATCAACTGATCGCCAAAGGCAGAGAGCATATCTAGCGCAATCACCTCGGACCACATATAGCTGTAATAACCTGCCTGATAGCCGCCCATCACATGCCCGAACTGTCCCGGGAACTGCTGACCGGGTACATAACCCAAGGCAGTTTTGCTTTCCATCTCTTGCCATAATTTTAATGGGTCGGTCTTGAGGGCATCTTTACTGTGTAAGGCCATATCGTACTGCGCATATAAAGTCTGACGCGCATAATGCAGACCGCGACCATAGTTTTTTACGTCTTTGAGACGCTCAGTCATGGCAGCATCGACACGTGGACAAGCCGGTTCACAATAATCGGCCACTTTTGATAAGGTTTCCAGACGGCGTGCCCACTCTTCATACATCTGTGAAGGTGCTTCCACCAAGTCACGCTCTACCGATGTACCAGACTGTTCGGAATAGCGGGTTTTCGATAAAATCCCGTGTAAGGCATGCCCCATTTCATGCACAAAGGTTTCCAGCTCGTTGCTGTTCAAACCTTTGCGGTTGAAGTTGGTGACCAGTACCGACACCGGACGACGCTGATTCAGGGTACTGCCACCATAGGCGCCCCAGACGGCCGCGTGTCCATATTTACCTTCACGCGGGTATTTATCGACATATAATCCGCCCAAGAATTCACCTGAGGCAGTGTCATGTACCGCATAATATTCCACTTCATTGTGCCAGGCCTTGACTTTCATCGGCCTGAAATCAATCCCGTACAGTTCTGATGACACAGCAAATAACCATTTTTGTGCCGCTTCGGTCGGGAAGTAATCGCGCAGTTTTTCCTGATCGACCTTATATTTGGCCTGACGCAGTTTTTCACTCCAATAGCCCTGATTCCAGCGAGTAATATCTGCTTTCTCTCGTGGAACTTTTAAGGTCTCGGCTTTGAACTGGCGTAACTCCTCTACATCTTGCTTCTCTAAAGGTGCGACTTTGCTATATACATCCTCTAGAAAAGAATTCACCGCTTCAGGGGTTTTTGCCATACGAAATTCAAGGGCTGAATGTGCATAGCTTTCTTTATCAAAAAGTTGGGCCATCTCATAACGCAGATCAATGGCTTTTTTCATAAATTGCAGGTTTTGCTCTGTCCCACGGCGGGTATAAGCCATCTGATAACGTTTACGCGCTTCATCACTTTCTGCCAGCTCCATGAATGGCTGGTATTCCGGATAATCAAAGCCAAGCAGATAATTGCCTTTTTCATTTTTCTTTAACCCCGCCATATAGCTGGCTGGCAGACCTTTCATTTCTGCTGGGGTAAATTCGACTTTATGCGGATTATCACGTACATTTTTGGCGAAATCCTGAGACAGCTTGGTCGATTCTTCGATGATATCTTTCAGGCGCTTTTGTTTTTCTGCACTGAGTTGTACCCCTGTTTTTTCAAACTGCTCCAGAATATCTTGCAAGAATTTTTGATCAATCGGATCACTGGCTTTCAGTTTCTTGAACTGGGCATACAGTTTCGGATTCTGGTACAGCGTGGTCTGGTACTTGCTGATTTTTAGCTCACAGTCATCTGCTGCCTGACGCAATGCAGGGTCTGGATCGACATTACTATACAATCCGACTGCTGCACCAAAATCCCGGGCTTTGGCATGTAATTCATCCCATTCAGCCAGATAAGGCCCTGCCTTGGCCTTATTTTTAATTTTCTGATTTTCAAATATCTGAATATCTTTTTGCATGCTGGCCAGATTGGCATCACATAAAGATGGAATCTCTGCTGCCTTAAATAATGGCAGTAGCTGCGCTTGAGTCTGTGCCGCTACCCCCTGATACCCCCCCATTATGACTAAACATAAGCTACTTAATTTTAAAGACTTCGATTTCATATTTATCTCCAGATTTTTCTTACTTTTTGCTATCAATATCGATGTACATCCACTCTGAAGACAGAATCGGATGGTTTTTATAACCAATGACCCGAGGTTGCGACAAGACATTACGATAGGTGCTATATAGCATCAGTACCGGCATATTCACTTCCAGAATCCGGGACATTTTGCGATAGATTGCATCACGTTCAGGACTGGCTGGCATGCTTTGGGTTTGCTCATACAGGCGGTCAAATTCAGGATGTTTGAAGCAGGCATTGTTGGTGACATTGACATTTTTGCCATAAAAAAGCTGCATGAAGTTGTCGGCATCCGGATAGTCAGCAATCCAGGCCGAGCTTTTAAACATGGTCTTACACTGTTTTTCCAGCTTGATCGCCTCGGCAAATGGCATGGCTTTGCTGACCATCTTGATCTGAATATTGTCCAGGGCTTTTTTCCAGAATTCTGCCTGTTGCTGACCACGACTGGTATTACCGACAATCAGTTCAATCTCTAAAGGCTTACCATCGGGTTGTCTGCGCCAACCATCGGCCCCGACTTTGTATTGATAACGGTCAAGCAGCATATTGGCCGCCTTGACCGAATAGGGAATACTGCTTTTATAATCCGGCGAATAACCAACCACTCCGGGTGGTACCGGCATCTGTAACTTATTGGCATCGCCCTTGAGCAAGACACTGATCATATTGTCGGTAGAGTAAGCCATGGCCATGGCACGACGTAGCGCAATTTTTTCCTTGCTGAACCCACCGACCACAGGATTCTGCATATTCCAGTAATGGTAGCCAATCAGCGGATCGGTAATCCTAGATAACTGAACCCCTTTTTGTTTTAAGGAGGGTTTGAGTAGCCCATTTTCAAGCGCCTGAACCACCATGTCGCCGTCGATTTCAGTCATGTCCAGTTCATTTTTATTAAAGGCCAACCAGCGTGACTGGGCTTCTTCAATGACCCGGATATCAATCGTGCCAATTTGCGGCATTTTTTTGCCTTGCAATGCATCCACAATGGGCTGGTCTTCGCTGCTACTGGCTTTAAAATTCCAGACAAAACTCCGGTAGTTCGGACTGGCTTTTAAAATAATGCGTGAACCCGGAGTCCAGCGTGACAATAAATAAGGGCCTGTACCGACTGGTTTGTCCATCGCAAAGCCTGCTTTATTACGGTACTTTTCAATAACTTCACGGGCAACTGCAGCTGCTGGGCCATGTGCCAGTAACATCGGAAAGTTTTGATCCGGTTGGGTCAGTTTCAGAATCAGGGTATAACGGTCTGGCGTTTGAATGCCTTCAAAGGGGTTTTCATAGACTTTGCCATTCTTTTTGCCTAAGGCGACCCATGCTTCCAGCCCTTTAATCCGGCCATCCAGCAACCAGCTATTTGGTGAATGCAAGTTGGGATCGATCAGACGTTTTAATGAATAGGCATAATCATAAGCCGTCAGTTCACGTTTCTGACCTTTAAAAACGGGATCATCGGCGAAGTAAATGCCTTTTTTGATTTTGATGGTATAGGTGAGACCATCTGCACTGACTTCTGGCATGGCAACCGCGGTATTAGGAATCAGCTTGGCTGGGGTTGCCAGATAGTCATAGCTAAACAGGTTTTCAAAAATCGCGCTATTAACCCGGGCTGAATAGGCATCGTGCGTTGCGGCGGGATCAAATCCGGTTTCTGCCACCGGAAAAACATCCCGAATCACCTTGTTAGGATCTGCAGGATTAATGGCCCATGCAGAAACGATCCCCGAGCAGAGCAAACTTCCCAGCAGAACACTACCCGTCAGTTGCTTGAATTGCTTTGATAAATTTCCCTTCATCATACTCTTCATCTAAATAGGTTTATTTTTTGACTGGTTCAATATCGAGATATTGCCAAACGGAGTTCATGATTGGATGTGCCTTAAAGCCTTGAACCTGAGGATGGATCAGCCAGTTACGCACCCGGGTATTGTGTAAAATCCAGGGATTATCGGCTTCGATTTGCCGGTTCATTTTTTCATAATAGGGCGTACGCTGATCTGGTGGCAGCTTCATGGCAGCCTGATACAGAGCATCATAGGCTTTTGAGGTATAGCAGCTCAGGTTGCCCTGCTGTGCATTTGGGCCATATAAGAGTTGAGCAAAATTTTCACCCTCCGGATAATCTGCAATCCAGGCACCGCCCCACAGCATATGTTTACATTGCGTGGCTTCTTTCAGGTTGTCGGCGAAATTGCTGATTTTAAATTCAATACGTAGACCAACTGCATCCAGATTTTTTTTCCATAATTCCGCTGCAATCACTGAAGAGCTGGAACTGGTCGAGTTCATTTTCAGTGTCAAAGGTTTGCCATCAGGCAAAGTCCGATAGCCATCTGCACCTTTTTTATAACCGAAACGGTCGAGCAGCTTATTGGCCAAAAGCGGATTATAGGCAATGCTATTTTTATAAGCTGGATTATGCCCATTCACGCCTTCGGGAATGGTCATTTCAGCTTTATCTGCATGTCCCTTATACAGCTGTTTAATGGCTTCATTCTGGTTATAAGACAAGGCGATTGCCCGACGCAGAGCGATTTTTTCTAGTGAATTTCCACCGACCACAGGATCGCGCATATTCATGATGGTATAAGTGATTTCTGCGTCTTTATTTGGATAATGTAAAATGCCTTTTTGCTTGTATTCGTTTTTGAGCTGTTTATTGACCAGGGCCTGTTCGGCACCGCTTGCAGTGAGCCGGTCATAATCCAGTTGACCCGATTTCAGCGCCAGCCAGCGCGATTGTTCTTCTTCAATAATACTGACCTTGACCATCCCAATTTGCGGCATTTTTTTGCCGCTCATTTCTTTCACCAGACGTTGATCCCAGGCCGTATTTTCACCCTTAAAATTCCAACTAAATCCCCGGTAATCTGGATTGGCCTTTAATTCAATCCGGCTACGCGGCACATATTTATGCAATTGATAGGGCCCTGTCCCGACTGGATGCTGACCTGCACGCGCGCCATAATGCTCAATGACTTCTCTGGCGGTACCGCTAAAAGTGACATAGGCCATGATATAAGGGAAATTAAAGTCGGAACGCGTGAGCGTGATTTGCAAGGTATATTGATCAAGTGCCTTTAGTCCTGCAATTGGCGCATCGTAATTAAATTGACCAGAACTTTTGGCTTGCTGAATGGCAGCATCTGCACCGAGAATTTTGCCCTCAATAAACGAAAAGGTCGGCGAATGATTTTTAGGATCCATGACCCGCTTCATGGAGTAAATATAGTCCTCGACAACCAGTTCACGTTTTTTGCCCTTAAATGCCGGATCAGCACTAAAGTAAATTCCAGGCTTAATCTTGAAGGTATAGACTTTGCCCTCCTGCTCGATCTTGGGTAAGGCTTCCGCAGTGTTCGGGGTTAAAGTGGCGGGTCGTGCCAGATAGTCGTAGCGTAATAAGGGTTCAAAAATCGCTTCGGCAATACTGCCACTATAAAAATTATAGGTCTTGACCATATCAAAACCGTCATCAGGCGCTTCAAATGCAATATTTAAAACTTTATCTGACTGCGCAGGCGATTTTGCCAAGACCGCCTCCCCCGATCCGATGGTCAGTGCTAAAACGGTCATCTTTAACATTGCTGATTTCAAAGTCATACCTATTTTTGTTTATTTAAGCTATTAAAATGAATAAGTTTTTATATGTATCTATCACTTTTTATCTGCTTCATGTTTTTTATTTTTCAACATTCAGCCTATATGATGAACCTAATCTTTCAAAGCTAAGCTAATTTCATGCCACTCTAGGCTTTAAGTAATAATTAAGTTCTTTGTACATCAAAAAACATATTTTTATTAATTATTTAAAATAATATTCATTTATAAAATCACTCAGATACAATTCGGAGTATTTGTTGCATTAATCCTACAATGACTTTCAATTTATTGCACAGAAATAATTCACTAGTGAGTCATTTTATAGCATTCCTGCGGTACAGCACTTCTCGCTATAAATAAAATAAATCTATATTTTTTAATTATTAAGCTTATTACTATAAAAGTTTTAAATCATAGTCCTAAGCCGTATTACAAAGGCATTACAAAATTTTAAAATGCCAACCAGTTACCATATTTTTTACATAATACTTACTATTAAGCCATAAATACTGATTTTCAATATCATTTTTTCTTATTTATTCAAATACCTTTTATCTGCTTTCCCTGACGCATAAGTTCTTTCTTTCTAAACCGTTATAAATTAAATACTTCTTAATATTTTGAATATTTTTACAAGAATTACAGCTAAGTTGGCACTTGCTTTGCTTAAAAAGAATACAGCATTATCTTCACACAACAAGAAAGGTGAACTTTACGATGAAAATAAATAAACTAGTCGGATCTATGGGGACTCCAACGGTTGGCAAAACGATACTCAAGTTAAGTACGCTTACCTTAAGTATGATGTTTTTGTCTTTAGCACATGCAGCGGATGAAGCAGAAAACTCTGCGGCACAACCGACCAAAGTTCAGAAAGTGACAGTGACGGGGTCGTCGATTAAAGGGGTTGCAGCACAAAGCGCATCACCAATTACTGTACTTAAAGTTGAAGATCTGGTGAACCAAGGGGTCACCACGGTTGAAGAAGCCATTAATAAAGTCAGTGCTAACCAAGCCGGCTTCGCTGTTTCACAAAATATCGGTAAAAGTAATACTTCGGGTTCAGCTGCCAACCTGCGTGGTATTGGTACCGATAAGACTCTAGTTTTATTAAATGGCCGTCGTTTAGCAAATAGCCCTTTCAGTACCTCTGAAGTTAACCTGAATATCATTCCACTGGCGATGGTTGACCGTATCGAGATCCTGCGTGATGGTGCTTCTGCGGTATATGGTGCAGATGCAATTGCCGGGGTAATTAACTTTATTATCAAAAAAGAATACCAAGGTTTTGGTATTTCGGGCGGACTGCAAGCACCGGAAGAAAAAAATGGCGACAAGTATGATGTTTCGATTTTCGGTGGTTATGGGGATTTGGACGAACAGGGATTTAACGTTTATGGTGTAATCGACTATCGTACTTCCGATATGATTATGGCCAAAGACCGTAAAGTCAGCCGTCGTGGTGGCTTGATTCCTGAACTCAACATGTCAATTGGTTCCGGTTCGGGCTTTCCTGCTAACTTGCAATCCTCAACTCTAGGCATAGTTAACCCTTATATTAATCAGAACTGTAATAATGCTCCAAATATGTTCATCTCAGGGAGTCGCTGCCTGTTAAATACTCAAGCACTCATTGGCATTACTCCAGATGAAGAAACCTTTTCTGCTTTAGCCAAAGGTACATTTAAACTCACCGATTCATTAAATGCCGTTGCTGAATATATTTATACCGAAAGTGAAGTGACCACTTCAATTGCCCCAGATGTATGGGCTGGAACCCTTTCTATTCCAGATACCAGCAAATACTACCCGGGCCAAGGTATTACGCCAGGCATTGCTGGTCTTACAGATACAAGAGTCCCACTTTTTTTACGTTCACAGTCAGGTAACCGCGTTTCTCAATCAGTGAATGAATCAAACCGGTTCTTTGCAGGAATCGAAGGTGAGGTTTTAGGCTGGGATGTAAATGGTGGCGTAACTTATGCCAAAAGTGAAGCAACTGACAATTTCGTCAGTGGTTATCTGAACCAGAGTCAGGTTCAGGCTGCGCTTAATGATGGCACCTTAAATCCATTTGGTCCTCAGGCAGCTGCAGATGCTGGAAAATGGTCGACCTTTGATGTAGCAGGCGCGACCAATATGGCTAGCTTGGATTCCACCACCTTAGATTTCACTGTCAGTCGCCCAATCTACGAACTACCTGCGGGTGAAGTTGGCTTTGCCTTGGGCGGAAGCTTTACCACTCAGGACTGGGAAGCCAAGGTCAATGCGGATCTGGTTCGACAGGTTCCAGGTAGTGGTATTGATCCGGACAAGCCTGCAAGTTCTGGTGACCGTGATATCACTGCAGTATTTACCGAATTTCACATTCCAATCTTGCCGAGCTTAGAAGCTCAACTTGCGGCGCGTTATGATGACTATAGTGACTTTGGTGACACTTTTAATCCAAAAGTATCTCTACGCTGGGAACCAATGAAAGAACTGATGTTCCGTAGCTCTTATAGCACCGGATTCCGTGCACCAAGTATGTGGGAAATTAACTCCTTACAAAGTGAAACCAATACCAGCACCAACTTTAATAACCCGCGTTTTTGTAATGCAGACGGCACACCGAACAACATCGAGTTTGCCGATCAGTGTGGTATGCAGTTCAAGCGTAAACAGGGTGGTAATCCGGACTTACAGCCGGAAGAGTCAACCTCTTTTACAGCCGGTTTCGTCTATGAACCGATCAAGAATCTGGTCTTCACTGCCGATTACTACAATATTGACATTGAAGGTCTAGTTAGCTCAGTTACACCTAATGATATTTTCAATGATCTTGATCGCTATGGCAACCTGATCGTTTATGCACCAGATGGCCGTATTCAGTATTTAAACACCACCTTACAAAATATGGGTGGCTTAAAAACTGAAGGGATTGACCTTAGCCTGAATTATTTAACCCCAATGACAGCGACCGGCCGCTTCGGTTTCGGCATTGATGGGACCTATGTCATCAAAATGGATGAGCAAGAAGAACCGGGTGGCTCATGGAAAGGTTTGGTGGGCATCTATGATGATCCTGCAGTCGTTCGCTGGAGACATATTGCCAATATTAACTGGTCTTATGAAAACTGGAAAATGAGACTAGAACAACAATATATCCGTGGTTATGAAGACTTTTCACAAGAACGTGATGTAAGTGCTTATACGCTTTATAACTTTGCAGGAACCTATAACGGATTCAAAAATCTGGAGCTAACTGCTGGTATCCGTAACATGTTTGATGCAGAACCACCTGCTTCTGATGCAACCAATAATGCCCAATACGGCTATGATCCTCGTCATGGTGACCCAATGGGCCGTACCTACTTCTTACGTGGTACCTATAAATTCTTTTAATTAATCTTTTCGCAAACACTGCTGCCAAGCGGTGTTTGCAGTTTTCCCCGTTTAATTTTAGTCGAACAAAAAAATAATGCTGCCTGTAACCAAAAACAATTTTCTCATCAGTGCACTATTTCCTGTTTGTCTTAAATTCTAGGAGTCATGATGGGCACAAAGTTTGAAGACTTAGAAAAAAACTCCGCCAAGAAACTGACGGGTATTGGGGTGGTGGTTTTTTTGCATATCCTGGTTGGCCTGGTACTCATGGCGGGTATGGCAAAAGACATTATTAAACCGGCCGAACAGCCGGTTGAGCTGATGATTATCCAGGATATTAAGCCACCTGAACCTGAACCACCAAAAGAAACCCCGCCAGAACCACCGAAAATAGTGGAAAAAGTGGCACAAGTGCCTGAGCTAAAACCGGTTGAAAAAGTGGTTCCTGTACAGAAAATACTTGCTACACCTACACAAGCAACGACTGTTGCAGTACCTACACCTGTTGCCGCCAGTCCTTCGCCAAGTCCCGTGGCAGCACCGGCTCCAGTCGTCGCAGCTGCTCCAGCACCAACTCCTCCACCCGCTGGTGTAACTCGCGGTGTGGCACAAGGTGAAGCAGGTTGTAAACGTCCTGACTATCCACGCGATGCACTCATGAATGAAGAACAAGGTGAAGTCCTGATCTCTGTCTATGTAAATACCGACGGTAAGGTCAAAGATGCCAAAGTAAAAAGTTCGAGCGGTAATCGCTCACTGGATCGTGCAGCATCTAAGGCATTCAGTTTATGTACCTTTAAGCCGGCCATGAAAAATGGTGAGCCGCAAGAATCTTGGTATGACATTCCCTATGAATTTGTCCTTGACTAACAGATACAACAGATAAAGAAAAAAATCAGGAGATCTATGATGAAAAAATCACTAAAACCTTTAAAAAATATGACTGCTGCTGGTGTGATTGCCATAAGCGCCTTATTACCTTTGCAAGCTGTTTTTGCAGAACAGTCCGCTACTCCAAATACGAGTGCAATCACTGAAACAACGGCTACAACACCCGCAACACCTACTCCGCCACCACTTCCGGCTGAACCCGTAGCCGAAGAGCCTGCGTATAATCCTTATGGTTTAGAAGCCATGTGGAAAGAAGGTGATATCGTGTCTAAAATCACCCTCTTTATTTTGGTTGTCATGTCGATCGGTACCTGGTACATCATGATCAGCAAATGCCTGCAACAAGGCAAAATACGCAAACAGGCCAAACAAGCTGAAAATACCTTCTGGGAATCTTCTTCTCTGGATAATGCGACCGAAAACCTCGACGAAGCCAGCGTCTACCGTTTTATTGCGGAAAAAGGCATCAATTCAACCAAAAATCATGGTGGTAATTTACTTGAGCGTATCGATTTCAATACCTGGGTCACCATTTCGATTTCGCGTGCAATCGACAAAATTCAGAACCATCTGAGTGGCGGTCTGGCCTTCCTTGCGACAGTCGGTTCGACTGCACCCTTTGTTGGCCTGTTTGGTACAGTTTGGGGGATCTACCATGCACTGACTGCCATTGGTGTTTCAGGTCAGGCATCAATCGATAAAGTTGCTGGCCCGGTAGGTGAAGCACTGATCATGACTGCAATCGGTCTGGCAGTCGCAGTACCGGCAGTACTCGGTTACAACTGGTTGACTCGCCGTAATAAAGCGGTCATGGAAGAAGTGCGTACTTTTGGTTCTGATTTGCACGCAGTATTACTCAGCGGTGAAATCACGACCAATAATTCTGTTAATCGTGACGTAAAGTAAGAGTGAGGCATCAGCCATGGGAATGATGGTCAATTCAAACGACAGCGATGATGAGGTAATTGGAACCATTAATACCACACCTCTGGTTGATATTATGCTGGTTCTGCTCATTATCTTCCTGATTACTGTGCCGGTCGCAATTCATACCGTCCCTGTCGATCTACCTGAAGAAAGAAATGTGCCCTATGAAACCAAGCCAGACAATGTTCAGCTGGCCGTCAATAAAACTGGAGATATTTTCTGGAACGAAATTTATATTGCAGATAAATCCGTTTTACTGAGCCGCTTACAGGCTGAAGCGCAAAAGACACCTCAGCCTGAAGTACATATCCGCGGCGATCAGTTAACCCCTTATGAGGCGATTGATCAGGTGATTAGTACCACCCAACAAGCCGGTATTGGCAAAATTGCTTTTGTCACGACACCGCCCGCTACACCTTAAAAGTGAAGAAGGATTAAGTTTATGGGTATGAATGTGGGTTCGAATCAAGATGATGATGTGATGTTGGATGTCAACATGACGCCACTGATTGATGTCATGCTGGTCTTGCTGATTATGTTTATTATCACGATTCCATTACCAAATAATTCTATTAATATCGATCTGCCCAACGGAACGCCACCTGTGACCGATGAAAAACCGCCTGAGCTGGTGGAATTACGTCTGGATGCACAAGGCAAAATGTTCTGGAATGAACAGCCTGTAGAAAGCCCTCAGGCTCTGGAAATTCTGTTTCAAACAGTGGCCAGAAACGCAGATCAGGATCAGATTAAAATCAAAGCGGATCGTGCCACCGAGTATAAACATATTGCGATGGTCATGGCTTCTGCACAGCGTCTGGATGTCAAAAAAATTGGAATTATGAGTAATAACAACTAACTATTTACAACATATAAAAAAACCCAGCATATGCTGGGTTTTTTCTCAATCCGATTTTACATCTGTGATTGAATATAATTTTGCAAGCCAATCAGTTCAATTAAACGCAACTGTTTTTCTAACCAGTAGGTATGATCTTCTTCGGTATCTGACATTTGCTGGCGCAGCATATCACGGGTGATATAGTCCCCTTTTTCTTCGCACAGCTTGATGCCCTGTGCCAGTTTTTCCCGCACATGGTATTCAAGTTTCAGGTCGGCTTTCAGACAGCTCACCACATCTTCACCAATCTCAACGTCATCGCGTTGCATGTTTGGTGTACCTTCCAGGAACAGGACACGACGGATAATCGCATCCGCATGCTGGGCTTCTTCCTGCATTTCATGGTCGATACGTTCAAAGATTTTGGTTAAACCCCAATCTTCATACATCCGAGAGTGAATCAAGTATTGGTCACGAGCAGCCAGTTCGCCACCGATCAACATATTTAAATAATCTACGACTTCTGGATTACCGCGCATTTGAATTACTCCCTGCCTTTATCTGGCTATTATGGAGAAACTCAAAAGATTTTGCAAAGCCTAACATTGGTTAAATATATGATTTTTATATAATTAAAATGAGAAGTACTTGCATTTACAGTTCGATCCAGACTAATTCCCATTTATAAAACAATACTTTGCACTGTCACGACTATTCACTTTAAGCAGAATCTGCCGGATAAATGCATCAGTTAAGATTTGTAAGTATTCATTAAAACCCGCAAGATTGCTTATTTTTGTATAAACATCACCGATTTGGCGTACTTAATGCATAAATTTCGCTTATCATTCAGACAAATTTAAAACAACAACGGTTTAAATATGACACATCCACATACAACAGCACCTGTTCTGGTCACCGGTGCATCGGGTTATATTGCCAGCTGGGTTATCCAGAAATTACTCACGCAAGGCTATACTGTACATGCCACGGTACGTGACCTGAACAAAAGCAAAAGCTTTGCCCATTTAGAAAAAATTGCCGAGAACAGTCCAGGCACCCTCAAATTATTTCAGGCCAATTTACTGAGCCCAGGTTCTTTTGATGCTGCCATGCAAGGCTGTGAAATTGTGTTTCATATGGCATCGCCCTTTGTGGTCACCAATTATAAGGATGCGGTCAAAGATATTATTGAACCTGCGATTTTAGGCACTGAAAATGTCCTGAAAAGCGTCAACCACACCGAATCCGTGAAACGTGTGATTGTTACCTCGAGTATTGCCTCTACTTATGGCGATGCCATTGATATTCTGCAAACTAAAAATAACAGTTTTGATGAATCACACTGGAATAGCACCAGTTCGGAAACTCATCAGCCTTATCCTTATTCCAAAGTCATGGCAGAACGTAAGGCTTGGGAAATGGCAGAAGCACAGGATCGCTGGCAGCTGGTCTGTATCAATCCAGCGCTGGTTTTTGGTAAATCCCTCACTCCCAATACCCAGTCTGGCAGTGTCGAAGTACTGCAACAGTTTGCCAATGGCATGACTTTGCTCGGCGTTCCACCGATGTGGAATGGCGTGGTCGATGTGCAGGATGTGGCCGAAGCGCATCTTCGTGCCGCGTTTAAGCCGGAGGCGCAAGGACGTTATATCATTTGCAGTGAAAGCCTGAGCCTGCTGGAAATGGGGCAGATTTTACGAGCACATTTTGGCAATAAGTTCCCCTTTCCGCGCAATCAGTTACCAAAGGCGGCCTTTAAACTGTTTGGACCATTGGCAGGTTTTAGTCCCAAGTTTGTGGAACTGAACATGGGTTATCCGATCTACTTCAATGCGCAAAAGAGTCAGGATGAACTGAGCATTCAGTATCGTCCGGTACGAGAAAGTCTGGTCGAGCATTTCCAGCAATTACTCGATGATGGCGTAGTCAAAAAATATATTCCTTAATCGTACTAGCTCAAACCTGATCTGACAGTTACCGATTTTTTTATTGTATCTGTCAGATTAAATTTGAGCGACTACACCGACTTATGCGCCCACAAGCTCACTATTCCTGCCTAAAAACAAGCTAAGCAGAAGTCCAACGCGCATTTTTCCACGCTTGCTGTTGCTTTGCATCTAGGAAAGTCCAAGCCACAAAACGACTCTCTTTTTGCCCCTGCGTCATTTTAATGGTTTTTAAATCCACTGCACCGCACTTACGCAAGGTATTTAACAGCATAGGCAATGTGGTTTTCTTAGAAACCAGTGTACTAAACCAAAGACATTGCTCAGCAAATTGTGTGCTCTCTTGTACCATCTGGCAAACAAAGCGTTCTTCTCCACCGTCACACCACAGCTCGTTCTTTTGTCCGCCAAAGTTTAACACCACTTTAGACCGATCAACCGGTTTGCCAAGTTTGCGTAATTTTTGCGTTGCTGTGGCATTTGCTTCATCTTGCGAAGCATGAAATGGTGGGTTACACAGAGTCAAATCAAAACGATCTGAAGGTTTAATCACGCCTTTGAAAATATTGCTCGGTGTCTTTTGCAATCGAATCTGAATCCCCTTTTTGAGATTTGGATTTGCCTCCACAATAAATTGAGCACTTTTAACCGATGCAGGATGAATGTCTGAGCCAACAAATTTCCAACCATAACTACGATGACCAATAATCGGATAAATACAGTTCGCGCCCACCCCAATATCTAATACGTGAACGGCGTGTCCTATTGGAATCTGACCTTTATTGCTATCACTCAACAAGTCCGCCAAATAGTGAATATAGTCGGCTCTACCCGGAATAGGTGGACAAAGATAATCTTGAGGAATATCCCAATATTGAATACTATAAAAATGCTTGAGCAATGCTTTATTGAGCATTTTCACAGCTTGAGGATCAGAAAAGTTGACTGAAAGATCGTTATATTGATTCGGGCTGACAAAAGGCGCAAGTTCCGGACAACTCTTGATTAACTGAGGAAAATCGTAACGACTGCGATGCAGATTTCGTGCATGTAATTGCGATTTTTGTTGCAGAAAAGATTTCTTTGCTTGAGCCATGTGTATGTCAATCATCAACGGGAGAACAGAATCAATAAGGCAGGATCTATACCTGCGAATGAATCGATATTGTACGTGAATTCAACTCACATTGCCGAACCCGTCCTTGTATTTGTCTATCCTCCCCCCTCTCATTCACCTATAGTTTTGAACTAGCAATAAAAAAGACACCTCAAGACTCATCATCCTTAGTGTCTTTTTTATTTAAGTCATTGTTTAGAACTGATTAGTCTTCGATTTGCCCATGCTCTTTCATCAGGGCAATGAACTGTTCCTCATTGATGACCGTTACACCCAGCTTTTCTGCCTTGTCCAGTTTAGAACCGGCTTTTTCACCGGCTACCACGCATTTGGTTTTACTGGATACACTGCCGCTGACTCGCGCACCCAGTGCCTGAAGTAATTGAGTCGCTTCATCGCGCCCCATACTGCTTAAGGTTCCGGTCACGACCCAACTTTCGCCATTGAGTGGCTGACGGGTCGGTGCAACTGGCGCATCCCAGTGAATGCCCGCGGCCAGTAAACGGTCTAGAACTTCCAGATTATGCGGTGCCTGGAAGAAATCCAGAATCCATTCAGCAGTAATAGCGCCCACATCCGGAGTTTTCTTTAATGCCTCCAGATCTGCCTGACGCAGTGCCTCCAGTGTCTGGAAGGTATTGGCCAGCATACGTGCTGTGGTTTCACCGACGCCACGAATACCGAGTGCATAAATAAATGCGGCCAATGTGGTTTTCTTACTGTTCTCAATAGAGTCTATTAAATTCTGAACCGATTTGGCTCCCATCTTTTCAATACCGAGCAAGGTCTCACGATGTTTATGCAGGTGGTAAATATCCGAGACATCCTTGAGCAGGTTCAGATGCAGCAAAGATTCTGCCCAGCGATCGCCCAGACCTTCAATGTCCATGGCCTTGCGCGAAACAAAATGACGAATCGCCTCAATCCGCTGTGCGGCACAATACAGTCCACCCGAACAACGTGCCAAAGCTTCACCTTCAGGCATCACTACCGGTGAATCACAGACTGGACATTTTTCTGGTAAATGCACTTCAACGGTATCTACCGGACGGAATTCCGGCCAGACTTTTTCGACTTTAGGAATCACATCACCACTGCGGTAAACACTGACCGTATCGCCAATGCGTACATCCAGACGGTGAATTTCACCAATATTATGCAGGGTCACATTGGATACCGTGACACCGCCGACCGCCACCGGATTCAAACGTGCCACCGGTGTCAGAGTTCCGGTACGACCCACCTGCCAGTTAATATTTTCAACGGTGGTCAAGGCGGCAACTGCCGGAAATTTATAGGCGGTGGCCCAACGCGGCTCCCGGCTCAGAAAACCGAGTTGCTGCTGCTGTTTCAGGTCATTGACTTTAATCACCATGCCATCAATTTCTACACTGAGGCTGGCACGTTCCTCAATGATCTGTTCATAGACTTTTTGCACGTCCTGAATACTGTCACAAATAAAGTGGCGCTCACCTACAGCAAAACCAAACTGACTCAGCCATTCCAGACTGTCCGACATGCTGCGTTGACCATGATACGGTACACACTGCGCAATTCCATAAGCATAAAAAGCCAGTGGCCGTAATGCGGCAATATTCGGATCGAGCTGGCGCAAACTTCCTGCCGCGGCATTACGCGGATTGGCAAAGGTCTTTTCACCTTTTGCTGCATTGGCGGCATTCAGTTTTTCAAAGCCCGATTTCGGCATCAATACTTCGCCGCGTACTTCCAGCAAATCGGGAATAACGCCATTTACTGCTGATAACAGCTTCGGCAGGTTGCGAATGGTTCTGACATTCTGGGTAATATCTTCACCGGTTTCCCCGTCGCCGCGAGTCACACCACGGGTCAATACGCCATGCTCATACCACAGGGAAATGGCCAGACCGTCAAATTTCAGTTCTACATCATATTCGATTTTTTGATTCGGCAAACGCTCTTCAATACGGCGAGCAAAAGCAAAAAGATCGTCCTGATTAAAGACATTGCCCAAGGACAGCATCGGAACGGCGTGAGTAATGCTCACAAATTTTGCAAGTGCCTGCCCGCCGACTTTATCGGTCGGGCTATCCGGCTGGATCAGATCGGGATATTGTTGTTCTAAAGCTTTGAGCTGATGAAAGAGCTGATCATATTCACTGTCTTCAATGCTCGGTTGATCCATCACATAATAAGCATGATTATGCTTGGCAAGCAGTTGAATCAGTTGACGCATTTGCGCAATGACAGTGGCATCTTGGGTCATAATTTCACCATAAAAAAGGGCGGAAAATCCGCCCTGTAGAATATTCAGCTTTTGGCTATTATAAAAATTGCAGTCCACAGATTCAACTTGCAGATCGAACAAAACCGCTTAAACTTCTGTAGGTTGACCCGCGCGATAATCAATCGCCTGATGGCGCCAGAATTCACGTAATTGTGGTGTAAATTCCTGCTGGTTCTGATCGTAGACCAGACCATCCACTTCACGGGCAATCAGACGTGAAATACTGTCCATGGTATCAAAGGCATTTTGTACATCGCTATGCGGCAAAGCCAGGAAGAAGGCCAGACCTTTGACTTCCTGAGTCGAGAGAGTTTCCAGATCAAAACCTTCCATGCCGGTATCCGTCATTTGCAGTACCGAAAACAGCAGTTTTGAATCATCTTCACTATAGCGGTGGAAACAGGCCAGTTCGCCATAACGCAGACCATATTTCAACAAGACTTTCAGGGTTTTATCACCTGAAAGTACCCGGCCTTGCGGATAGATATGCAATGAAATAATCGTTTCAGCATTGGATAAGGCACTTTCTTCATCCACTATTTTCTGTTCATGCAGATGAGCATCCAGAATACTGCTTTCATCATTAAATTCAGAAATTTCCGCTTTTTCAATACTGCTGTTCAGACTGAATTCAACAGCGGTATCTTTATCTTCCGTCTGGTTATTTTCCGCTTCTACTTCGGCCGGCTTTTGCTCCACTGATGTTTCGGCTGCTTCTGTGCTTGCAGAACTTGCCACCACTTCAGCTTCGGTCATTGGACTCGGCTCGACCGCTGCAGCTGTCTCAAGCACTGCTGGCTCAGCCAAGGTCGGTTCAGGCTTGCGAAATGCCGAAGGTTTTTCAGGAGCCTTTTCTTCTACGCTCAGGCTCGGCTCTATACGTTGTGCCGGATCTGCGTTCTGCTTTGCCAGTTGCGATCGTACATGCCGAGGAATGACAGGGGTCTGGCTATCCGGATCGATATGCAGGTTAGCATCTAGTGAAGGGACTGCCTCTACAGGTTTTTTGAGCAGCATTCTGATGCCCAACAGCATGATGATAATTGCAATAACAATCCCGATAATGGTGGTGATTTCCATATTATACCTCCGCAGCTAAGCCGTATTCTTTTGCCTGTTCCAAATTTACTGTCACTAATTTTGAGGTTCCCGGTTCAGGCATGGTTACACCTAAAAGATCAGTCGCCATCATCATTGCAAGTTTGTTATGGGTAATATAAATAAATTGCACGTGTTCAGAAAGCTCTTTGACTAAATTACAAAAACGTCCCACATTGGCATCATCTAGTGGTGCATCGACTTCATCGAGTACACAAAAAGGTGCCGGATTTAAGCGAAAAATCGCGAATACCAGTGCCAATGCAGTTAAAGCCTTCTCCCCACCGGAGAGTAATGCCAAGGAGCTATTACGTTTACCCGGTGGTCGGGCCATCAGTTTTACACCCGATTGCCATCCATCTTCAAGACTTAAACTCGCCTCGCCCCCTTCAAATACTTTCGGGAACAGGTTTTGCAGTTCGGCATTGACTTGATCAAAAGTGTGCATAAACAGTTTGCGGGTTTCCTGATCAATACTTTTCATCGCAGCTTGTAGCTGTTCCACAGTATTTTCCAGATCCTGCATCTGGTGGCTCAGTTCCTCATAGCGTTTCGAGACTTCTTCATATTCTTCAGAAGCCGCCAGATTCACTGCACCGAGCTTATCGAACTGCGCCTGAGCTTTTTCCAGTTTCGCCTGATGGGTTTTGACATCAATAGTTAAACCGCTGATGACTTCATGATTCAGTTCTTTTAATTGTTCTGAATAATGCTGCAAATCAGATTTGGCTGCCTGCCAGGCCAGACGTTTGGCTTCCAGTGCTGTACGCAGTTTTTCATCCTGCTGCTGGAAACTGTGACGCTGTTCGGTCAGCTGCTGCTGTTTGCTCTGCACCTGATTTAATTCGATCTGCCAGTCGGCCCAGGTTTTTTGCAGTTTTTCAGTGATCTGCGCATGTTCATTGAACTGGCTCTGTAAAGCAGGCAATTCTAGCTGTACCGGATCGACAAATTTCTTGGCTTGCTCGATTTGTAGATTAATTTGTTGATACTGTTCTATTAAAAATACCTGATCTTTTTCCAGCAATTCAATCTGCTGCTGACTCTGTACGCTTTGACGGCGCAGCAGTTCCAGTTCCTGCTGCGCTTGCTGGCTAAGCTGCTGCGAGTCATCTAACTGAGTGCTCAATGCTTCCAGCTGGAATTGCAGGGTTTTATAATTTGGTAGCGCTTGTTCCAGCTTAATATTCAGAGCATGCAGATCAATTTCCAGATCGTCTTTCTGCATGGCATCTTCTTCTAGCTGCTCATCGAGTTGTTGCAGCTGATGCTGTAATTGCTGCTTCTGTAATGCGAAAGCCTGAGCACTACTTTGAACTTTGGCAATATTGACATCGAGTTGTTGCAGTTGCTTTTGTGTGTGCTTGTACTGCTCACTGATCGTTTGAATCTGGGTTTTTAACTCCTTCACCCGAAGATTCAGTTCAGGCAGTTGCTCTTCAGCCTGACTAAGTTGGCTATTCAGTGCTGATAACTGAAGCTCGATTTCCTCCAGACGGATACGATGACTCAATGCGCCCTGAGCGGCTTGGCTCGATTCATCATAATCCAGCGCAATCACCCAATCAGGCCCAACCTGATAGCCATCCAGACTGAGTAGGGTCTGACCTTGCAAAAGCCCAGTTTGAAGTTTCAAGGCTTGCGCTAATGAATCTACAACTGCAACCTGCTGCCACAGTGAATACTGTGGAGATTCAATCCAGTCGGCCAGACACACCGTATTGGCAATCTGAATTTTATCCTGTACAGCATATGGTTTTAACTGACGCGCCCGATCTTCAAGAAAGTTTTCACCCTCTGCCAGAATCTGGGCAGACAGCCATTTTGCCAGAAACTTTTCGATCAGCTTTGCATGGTCTTTGCCTGCATCGTTGAGCTTAAGTACATGCATCAGCTGTAGTGCATCGGCCTTGGCATGTGGATTGGCTTTGGTCAGCAATTGACTGAGGTTTTTCTGTTCTGAATGCAGCACCTGAATTTCAGATTTTAACTGCATCAAGCACTGCTGCTGTTCTGCCTGCTCGGTCTGAACTTGGGCCAATTGATCTTGCAATACAGTGCGTTGCGCTTCACATGTGAATAGCTGCTGTTCGATCTCAGTCTTGTCTTGTTGATATTGCTCTAGCTCATCTTGTTGCGCTTGATGCTGAATCTGTATGCTCTGTTGCTGTACGGTCTGTTTTTGCTGTTCAATCCGCTCAATATTCTTGGCTAGTTGTTCACTTTGAGCCAACATTTGTAATTTACGCTGCTGCTGCTGTTCGACCTGAGTTTTGATTTGGGCAAATTGTGCCGCGACTGTTGTATGTTGTGATTTGAGATCAGCCAGATTTTGGCTCTGCGCCTGATTCTCTCCATCTTGCTGCTGCAATTGTGTTTGCTGATCTTCAGCTTGCTGCTGCAAGGTATCGAGTTGCAGTTCAATCAATTGCAAACGCTCTTTGGTCTGGGCTTTTTGCTGTTCCAGCTTGACCAGACTGGTGGAATTTTGCTCGAGCAAAGACTGTTTTTGCTGCAAGGTCATTTCCAGTTCGGCCAGTTTTTTCTCGGCCTGTTGCCATTCACTTTGCAAAGGTGTCGATTGCTGAATCAGACGCTGAAACAGTTCACTGGTACTTCCTAAATCATGTTCAACCGTAGTCAGCTCGGAACGTACCAGCTTAAAATTATCTCCGAGAGTATTCATCTCCACGGTATATTCTTCTTGCAAGCGCTGGCTTTGTTCACATTGAAAAGACAGGATTTCGATCTTGATGCTGCGAATCTGTGCTTCCAGTTGCTTATATTGAATCGCGCTTTCAGCCTGACGTTTCAGGGTTTTTAACTGAGATTTAAGTTCAGAGGCAATATCTTCCAGACGCGACAGGTTTTGCGTAGTGTGATCCAGATGCAGCATGGTTTCACGGCGCCGTGCCTGATAACGCGAAACCCCGGCAGCCTCTTCAATATAGACCCGCATTTCATCCGGCTTGGCATCGACCAGACGGTTGATCATGCCCTGTTCAATAATCGCGTAAGAACGTGGCCCCAGACCGGTGCCCAGAAAAATATCGGTAATGTCACGACGCCGGCATTTGCTGCCATTCAAGAAATATTCAGACTTGCCATCGCGGTTGACCTGACGGCGGACTGCCAGTTCATTATAGGCATTATAAGCGCCGCCCAGTTTGCCATAGGTATTGTCAAAGCGCAGTTCTACACTGGCCATGCCCACCGGTTTACGCTTGGCAGTTCCGGTAAAAATCACGTCCTGCATGCTGCCACCACGCAGCTGGCGCGCACTGGACTCACCCATGACCCAGCGTATGGCATCAATGACGTTAGATTTACCACACCCGTTCGGTCCCACGACTGCAGTACGATTATCTTTAAAATGTAAAGTGGTACTGTCGGCAAAAGATTTAAAGCCTGAAAGTTTTAAACTGCTTAAACGCATAATGTCCTGATTTAACGTCGTGAGCGTCTGGCCCACGCGAGTTCAATTTGTTTCATCCGTGTCAGAGATTCCAACACAAGGTTGCGTAAGTGTCGACAAAAATCTTCCATAAATAAAGCGGCCTGATGGGTTTTTCGTATCAAAATTGCTTCAGTGACCAGTTTAAATAAGTCGAAAGATTCCTGTAACTCGCGTCTGGAAATATTCAGGGTCAGGAAATAGCTACGCCGCAAGCAAGGTAACAGTTCCTGATAGTAGCGCATCAGATAGGGATTTCCGACCATCTCATGTTGCTGGGCCATGCCCTGAAAGATCAGATCATAAAACTTTTCTGTATGTCCTTGGCGAGTTTCTGCTTCTAATTGTTCTAATAATAGCTGAATGCGCTCGGCTTCATGACTCCGCCAGGTTTCAGCCATACGATGCACCATCTGCCCCAGCAATAAAGAGGTAATATCAAATAGGGCACGCACCTGCAAGGCCGACATTTCCGAGACAATGGCACCGCGACGCGGATAAATTTCAATCAGCTGGGTGCGTTCCAGCAACAGCAGGGCTTCACGAACCGACCCTC
This sequence comes from Acinetobacter sp. YH12254, assembly GCF_013417415.1. Classification (NCBI taxonomy): domain Bacteria; kingdom Pseudomonadati; phylum Pseudomonadota; class Gammaproteobacteria; order Moraxellales; family Moraxellaceae; genus Acinetobacter; species Acinetobacter sp. YH12254. Next base: position 180,676 of record NZ_VPEB01000006.1, read on the forward strand.
GACTGACATCCAGCTCCGAGGCAATCCTGAGTTCCTGTATACGTTCGCCTTCGACCAATTCGCCGCGAATAATCTGTTCGCTAATGTGTTTGGCAATCTGCTCAGACAAACTGTGTGCTTGTTCTAATGGCATACCGTTCCTGTCTTTATTTTTATGGATACTGGTTCAGCCCGTGATTTGGGCTATGTTGCTATTAGACAGAATTTTTTCGATGAATACTGTGACATTGTCAGACAATCTTGTGTCTCTACAGCCAACTCAAGTTCATAAAAAAGAAGAATAGTGAACCATTCTCCTTAGGTGATACATCAGTTCAACCTAAAAAATTAAATCAGGCCATAAAACCTTGATAAATAAAATACAGACCGACGGTGGTCAGTAAAGCCGCAAAACATTTTTTCAGTACCGCAGGTGAAAGTAAATGTGCCACTTTTGCACCGAGTTTGGCGGTAAAAAAACTCATCATGCTGATGCCAATAAAGGCATAGATATGAATATAGCCAATCGTATTTGGTACTGCGACCTGGGCCTGTTGACCAAACCAGATAAAGCCCAGTGCGCCTGCCACGGCAATCGGCAACCCACAAGCCGCAGAGGTCGCCACGGCTTTTTGCATCACGATGCCACAGCGATTCAAAAACGGGACTGTCAGACTACCGCCACCAATCCCAAAGATCGCCGATGCCACACCAATCCCACCGCCCGCAGCGAGTTGTACCGGGGTTGAAGGCAATTTTTTATTCGGATCGACCTGAACATTGGCGCCTTTAAACATTCTAAACGCCACCCAGACTGCAAAGAACCCGATCAACAGCTGCAAGCCTTGACCAGATAAATAGTCAGCAATCCCTGCGCCCAGGAAGGAACCAATAATCAAGCCGGGTGCCAGATTACGAAATACCGACCACAACACGGCACCTCTTTGATGATGCGCCATGACAGAACTGATCGAGGTGACAATAATGGTAGCCAGAGAAGTCCCCACCGCCATGTGCATAATCACGCTGGGATCGTACTGGAGCTGGGTAAAAACAATGTACAGAATCGGCACAATAATCAAACCACCACCAACCCCAAACAGGCCAGCGGTAAATCCTGCAATTGCACCAATCAATAAATATATGATTAACTCCATAACGATATTTACCACGTTTAGATTCAAATGGATGTAGAAACTCGTGAACTGCAACAACGATTAAGCGATGCAGGCCAGCTTCCGGAAGTATTGCTCATCAAACCGATTACCACATCGACCAATGACGATGTGCGGGAATTGGCAACCAAGGGGGTACAGCAGGTTCTGGTCTGCAGCCATGTGCAGACCCAAGGCCGTGGACAGCGCCAGCGTCAGTGGATTTCACCTGAAGGGAATATCTATTTAAGCACATTGCTGCATACACAAAAACCCATCGATGGCCGTTTGGCTCTGGAAATTGCGTTAAATATCCTGCAAATGCCCAGTCTACAAGGGCTGGACTTGCAAGTAAAATGGCCGAATGACCTGTATAGCGTCAAAGGCAAATGGGGCGGCATTCTGGTAGAACCAATTTCACCTACGCAAGTGGTGGTCGGGGTCGGGATCAACCTCAGCCCAATGTCTGCTGAGGTTCCCGAGCAGCAAGTGACCTCATTGAATGAGTTGGGCCTGCATCCGGGTTCACGCATTCAGCTGATTGCAGAACTGTATCTGGCGATTCAGCAAGCCGGACAATGGTTTAGATATGGCAGCCAGAATCTGTCTGGTCGTTTCAATCGACATGCCGCTTTTATCCAAGAGAGGGTTGAATTTACCGATCTGCAAGGGCAATATTCAGGAAAATTTCTGGGTATTCAGGATGATGGCGCTGTTAAAATCGCAACTGAAACAGGTGTCCACATCTTTTACCAAGGTCAATTACGGCTCAAAAATAATCCTTGAACAGGCATAATCCATGAAGAAACTATGGCTAGATATTGGCAATACCCGACTCAAATACTGGATTACCGAACAAGATCAGATCATTGAACATGCAGCGGAATTACATTTACAATCCCCTGCCGATTTGTTACTTGGCCTGATCCAGCACTTTAAAACGCTGGATCTGGATCAGGTCGGATTGTCTTCGGTTCAGGACAAAACCAATAATGAGCGCATTCTTAGTATATTAGATGGTCTGCATATTCCAGTGATTTTTGCTCAGGTGCAGGCCCAATATGCTGGCCTGATTTGTGGCTATGATGAACCCGCACAACTGGGGATTGACCGCTGGCTACAGGTACTTGCTGTCGCGACCCAGCCTCATGAGAATTATTGTGTGATTAGTTGTGGTACAGCGCTGACCATTGACCTGATTCAAGGACAACAACATTTAGGCGGTTTTATTCTGCCAAATTTATATTTGCAACGTGATGCACTAATTCAGAATACCAAAGGCATTAAAATTCCGGATGCCGCATTTTCTGAGCTCAATCCCGGACGCAATACCATCGATGCAGTACATCATGGCATTCTGCTCGGTCTGCTCAGCACCATTGAAAAAGTGCTGCATGATTTTCCGGCACAGCTGGTACTAACCGGTGGAGATGCTCCACTGTTTGCCCAACATCTTGAGCCGTATCAGCCGAGGATTGAACCTGATCTTCTGCTTAAAGGTTTGCAGCATTTTGCGGCTCATTTGCCAGATACAGTTTCATGATTTCGAGCAATTGAGGAAATTCGGTAAATCCATCACATTTGTTAAAATGTCCGGCTTTTTTAATCTCAAAAATTTGAGCATTTAAGCTGTGGGCCAGGCGCAAGGAAACCGGTGCAGGTACAAAAGGATCATTACTGGAGATCAGTATGACCGCGCGTTTATAGCTATACGGCAGGTTGTTCAGATCCAGTCGTGTCGCCTGCAGCATTTTATTCAGTTCCGACCAGGCCACCAGCGGTGTATCGAAAGCTGAAACCAGAATAACCCCGCCGGTCTTGCGGTGCTGCTGGAGATAATGTTGCTGTAAAAAACTTAAAACACTGAGTCCACTCAGGCCATGGGCAACTAAAAAAGTATGCTCATCCAGGTGTGGAATATGCAGTTTCAGATTCTGCTGCCATTCTTCTAGATCAGGCTGAAAAGGATTGGCCAGCATAATCCGTTTTGAATCAACACCGACATTTTTGAGTTGGCGACTCAGCCACGGATACCAATGGTCATTTGAGGTGGCCTGATAATCAGGCACGATATAGACTTTATTGATTATATTTTTCATCGTGTTTTACTTATTATAATTGAGCACAAAGTGCTTTGGCAAAAACTACTATTAAACAGTCTGAAGATGAAATTCAAGTAACTTTTTGCATCCCATCTCAGACTCAATTTACAAATTGAACGAATCCAACAACCTGCTTAAGATTCAGCTTTAATCAGATAAGGCTCAATCACTTTCCAGAGTTCTGGCAGATCGGTACAGCCTTCTGAATCGATAAAATGTCCCTGATGCTTGGCACTCACCACAATCGCATCCAGACTGTCTGCCTGTTCCAGGCTAAATTCAGGCTCCACCCGATCATCGCCTTCAGAATAAATCACCACCCGTTCTGCCACCTGCTGTTTAAGCAGATCAAAATCGATCTCAGCAGCATCAATAAACGGATTGACTTCATCTAAACGACCCAAGCGGCCATTAAATCCTGCGATCAATACCAATTGCTGAATCTTTTGCTGTTTTAACTCTCTGGATAAGTAATGCAATACAGCCACAGTTCCTAGGCTATGCCCGATAAAAATACTGTCTTCATCAATCCCCTCAATCTGCTCACGCATTTGCTGGTCCCACACCTCTAGCTTGGGTGTGGTCGATGGGTCAAGTCGCAGTACTTTTAAGCTGACATTTTCCTGTTGGGCTTTTTCCTGAATCCATGGAAACCAGTTTTCTTCCGGGCTTGCAGTATAACCATGGACGATGATCACTTGAGCCATTTTAAATTTCTCTTTGTTTTGTGCTGATGTTCCTGAGTCTGCCTGATTGGATTTTTATTTTGGGTAAGTAAATGTTGTTTTGTTTAAACCGGTTTTCTGATTGATACATAATAAAAAAGGCGCATTTCGCGCCTTTTTTAAATCAGAATCTTATTTCTTGTCATTGCCGCCGAACAGTGGACCCATGCCACCGCCGCCGCCAAACTGTTTCTGCAAACCACCGAGTGATTTCATCATTTTTGCCATACCTGACGGATTGGCAAATTTCTTCATCATCTTGGCCATTTGCGCATGTTGTTTAATCAACTTGTTGACTTCCGCCACTTCCATACCACAACCTGCTGCGATACGTTTTTTACGGCTTGGGTTCATCAAGTCTGGATTACGGCGCTCTTTGATGGTCATCGACTGGATAATTGCTTCCATTTTCTTGACCTGCTTTTCAGGATTGGCCTGGGCCAACGCATCTTGCAGACCGGCATTGCTCATGCCAGGAAGTTTGTCCAGGAAGCCCATCATGCCGCCCATCTTGTTCATCTGCTCAAACTGCATCAGCATATCTTCAAAGTTGAAGCTGCCGCCTTTTTGCAGTTTTTTCGCCATTTTTTCGGCTTTTTCTTTGTCGACCTTACGCTCAAGTTCTTCGACCAAAGAAAGGACGTCACCCATACCCAAAATACGCTGCGCGATACGTTCAGGATGGAATGGCTCCAAGGCATCAAGCTTTTCGCCCATACCCAAGAATTTGATTGGCTTACCGGTAATGGCACGTACAGACAATGCTGCACCACCGCGTGCATCACCATCGGTTTTGGTCAGGATCACACCGGTTAAAGGCAAGGCATCATTAAAGGCTTTGGCCGTATTCGCCGCATCCTGACCGGTCATGGCATCGACCACGAACAGGGTTTCAGTCGGGTTAATCGCCGCATGCAGCTCTTTAATTTCGTCCATCATGTCATTATCGACATGTAAACGACCGGCAGTATCGACAATTAACACATCAGCAAACTGGATTTTTGCCTGTTCAATCGCACGATTTACAATCGTAATCGGTTTTTCGTCTGCGCTAGATTCCAGGAAAATCGCACCGACTTCGCCTGCAACCGTTTGTAGTTGCTTGATCGCTGCGGGACGATAGACGTCGGCAGAAACCATTGCCACTTTTTTCTTTTGACGTTCTTGTAAAAAGCGTGCCAATTTTGCTGCAGTGGTGGTTTTACCTGCACCTTGCAGACCTGCCAGCAGGACAACGACCGGTGGTTTTGCGGCAAGGTCAAGGCTTTCATTGGCCGCGCCCATCATTTTGGTCAATTCGTCATGAACGATTTTGACAAAAGCCTGTCCAGGAGATAACTGAGTCATCACTTCCTGGCCCAATGCCTCTTCCTTAACTTTCGCGATGAATTCACGAGTTACAGGTAACGCAACATCGGCCTCAAGAAGCGCCATACGCACTTCACGTAACGTATCTTTAATATTGTCTTCGGTTAGCTGCCCTGAGCCAGTAACATTTCTTAAACTCTGCGTGAGTCGTTCTGTTAAGGTATCAAACATTGCAAAATCCGCTTAAAATAGCCATGAGCAAAAAATTGTTTCTTAAAATAGAAAATTTATGCATAGAATGCTATAGGATACTGTAGTTCGCAGCGAATTTATATAAATGAATATTCATCACCCTTAAAAAGGTTTGACATGGTTAGCCTCCCCTTGGTTTATACGATCTTAGCATTAGTCGCTTATACCGCTTCCTTCTGGTATCTGTTCATTCATTTAATGTCTAAACGTGCTCCTAATCAATGGTTTGTTTCGCTAACTGCCCTGCTTGGACTGGGCTTACATGCGCTGGTTTTATATGGCGATATGCACACCCCGCTTGGCATTAATTATGATGTCTTTGCCCTGTTTTCCTTTACCTCTGGTCTGATGCTGTTACTCAGCATTATTTACAGTACTTATCGTCCAATTATTGCCCTGAATCTGATCGGGATTCCAGTGGCTGCCACGGGTTTAATTCTCGGCTTTGTCTTTACCCAGCCTGCAAAAATCATCGCACAAAACTCTTTGGGTCTGGATATTCATATTATCCTGTCTTTATCTGCTTATGCCGTATTGCTCATGGCGACCATTCAGGCCGTGATTTTGCGACTGCAGGATCGTGAACTCAAAAAGAAACAGAAACGCCGGGTCTGGGTCAGTTTATTACCTTCTTATCAGGACATGGAATCACTGCTGTTTGATATGCTGATGACCGGTTTTGTTTTACTTACCCTCGCTTTAGGCTTTGGCTTTTTTACCATCGACAATTTCTTTGCCCAGCATCTGGCACATAAAACAGCGTTCAGTATTATTTCCTGGCTGGTTTATGGTTCACTATTAATCGGACACTGGAAGTTTGGCTGGCGTGGCCAGAAAGCCGTGCGCTTTACCCTACTCGGTTTTGGTTTGCTGGCACTGGGTTTTATTGGTTCTAAATTCGTGCTGGAAATGATCTTGGGGCGATAATTCTGAGCCTTGAAATATTCAATTCATTGTTCAATGAAAAGGCTTTAGCTTGAGTATTCTTTAAAGGATTATACGCCCCGCACGCACTGATAATGGCCAGCGAATCACTCTAGGCAATTCTGGATCTTCCCATTCTGGCAATAAGGCATCTGCCAGTACATTCAGTGGATTATGTCCGAGTGCTTGAGTTGCTGCTTTCACGGCTGACCAGGTACTCATATAAACAATCAGCTGATAAAAATTCCACTCCACCTCAAGCATAAGTGGTGAAATTGAAATTTCCTGAAATGGAAATGGTAGATTTTTATATCCTTCATCTACATGGCGACCATTCAGGCCGTGATCTTGCGGCTTCAGGATCGTGAGCTCAAAAAGAAGCAAAAACGCCGGGTCTGGGTCAGTTTATTACCTTCTTATCAGGACATGGAATCATTGCTCTTTGATATGCTGATGACCGGTTTTGTTTTACTTACGCTCGCTTTAAGCTTTGGCTTTTTCACCATCGATAATTTCTTCGCCCAACATCTGGCACATAAAACTGCGTTCAGTATTATTTCCTGGCTGGTTTACGGTTCACTATTAATCGGACACTGGAAGTTTGGCTGGCGTGGCCAGAAAGCCGTGCGCTTTACACTTTTAGGTTTTGGTCTGCTGGCACTGGGTTTTATTGGTTCTAAATTCGTGCTGGAAATGATTTTGGTACGTTAACATACGCTAACCTAAAGCCCACACTACGTTTGAGTGCCGTCATCAAAATGTCATATTCAAAAATTATGGTTAAAGTGCATTAAAAATACACCAAGGATCATGATGATAAAATTACTTTCAGGTTTAGCACTACTTTGTTTATCCAGCGCAAGTTTCGCAGATTATCACTGTCACGGTAGCATTAAAGATCGCACGATTGATGACAATGTCAGTATCAGCCAAAACTGTCAGATTGATAATGCCACCATTAAAGGCAATGTCATGTTGTATCAGGGTGCTCAAGCAGTAATTTCAAATACTGCGATTGATGGCAATCTGGAATCGAAAGGACGTTTTAGCTCGGTTCTGGCACAACATAATCGGATTGACGGCAATATCCAGCTAGAAGGCGGTCAGACGATTCAGCTCACTGCCAATCAGGTAGAGGGTGACATCCAGCTGAAAAAGAATACCCAAAAAATTACTGTAAATGACAATGTGGTTGACGGTAATTTGCAATGCGAATCCAACCGCATTCAACCGATCGGTGGCAATAACCGGGTCAATGGTGACAAAGAAGGTCAATGTCGCCGTTTATAATTTTTATAAATGAAATAAAAAACTTGGCTGATACGATCATCAGCCAAGTGCTAAATTAATGATTCTTTTTAATTTGATATTCCGCATCAAAGGCCTGATAGTTCAGGCGATCTGCTGAATCTTCAGACAATGGTTCAACTTCCTGCATCGAAGAAAGACAGCGTTCTGTCAGCTGAATATATTCCTGCGTTCCCTTGCTTTTCCAGGCAATTTCTTTGGCGTCCAAAGGACGGATGACCCGCGCCGGACTACCCAGCACTAATGAGTTTTCTGGAATCTGGGATTTGGCCTTGACCATACTATTGGCACCAATAATGGTATTTTCACCAATCTCGGCTTCATCCAGAATCACGCTGTTCATGCCCACCAGTACATTTTTGCGAATGATACAGCCATGTAAAATCGCGCCATGTCCGATATGGCCATATTCTTCAACCAGCGTAATACTGCCGGGAAAGCCATGAATGGTACAGGAATCCTGAACATTGGCATTTCTCTGGATGTGAATCCCGCCAAAGTCAGCTCTCAAGGTGGCAAAAGGCCCGATATATACGCCCTCTTCAATCACCACATCCCCAATCAAGACGGCTTGTGGATGTACATAAGCGCGAGGGCTGACCACAGGAATCACACCATCAATGGCATAACACGGCATTATTTTATTCCTTTAAAAATGCAGAATTAGATTAACTGACGGCTTCTAGTCGCAAACCGCCAAAACGTTTATAAAATTGTGGATGTACCGGCGGCATCGAACCTTCCGAAGTCCGCGCGATTTCTATAAAGAATTCATCACCTGCTGCAACCACAGTTTGATATAAATTGCTGCTCAGATTACGGGCATTCAGGGAAAGCCAGTTAGATGGCAATAACTCAAAAGGCAGATTCGGATCTTTTAATAAAATCCGGCGGAATTGATGAATCAGCAAAATACGCAACTGAAATGCCTGTAGCGGATCTAGCTCATCTTCCTGTTCCACCAGATGAAAAAATTCCCGAAAATCGGTGATAAATTTTTCATAACGCTGATGTAATTCCTGCACCGGCCAGTTGGTAGCAACCATGCGCTTCACAGTTGGATAAGATTCCTGCCAGAGCTGTAAGGTTTCGGCTTTAAACACCACCACCTGATCGGTCATTTTCAAATTCAGCAGCAGGTTTTGCAGTTTCTGGTGGTCACAGCCCGGATAGGCCATAACATTGGTGGCGATATTGGCAAAGCCCAGCCATTCCAGTTCTTTTTTCAGAATCAGTTTATTGTCCAGTTCCACTGAACTGAGCAGCACCAGATCCCATTTCTGATCCCATTCCTGATGGCTAAAACTGTAAATCTTTTGGTCAGCCATAATAAAACGCTGGCGGCTGCTTTCGGTGACACGGTAATAACTGGTGCGGCCAATTTTCTCCGAGAACAGCCAGCCATTTTGTACCAGACGAAATACAGCAGTTCTTACTGAACGTTCATTAAAGCCGAAGACATCCATGAGCTGGATCAGGCTGGCCAGACTGATAATGCCACCGCGATGAAAAATACAGTCACCGAAGATGGTCATGATTAATGAGGTTCCGCTGAGTGCTTCATTTTGAATAAAGTCATCAATGATTTGTTTTAATTTCGGATTCATTACGCTTAACTTTACCTTGTAGAAACTGGATGATAGACCATTTAGTCATCATCCAGTAGGACTTCATGCAGACTTGCGGATATCGAAAACGCGCTGTGCCTTGCCTTCAGAACGTGGCAGACTGCCTTCTGGCAAAACTTCGACACTGACACTGATACCAACCATGGTTTTAATCTGGCTTTTTAGCTGAGTTGCCAGCTGGTGCGCCATAATATCACTGCTATCTTTACGCATTTCGGTACGGATATGCAATGTATCCAGATGGCCTTGTTTACAAATCTGGATCTGATAGTTCGGAATCAGTTGCTGGATCTGTAAAATCTGCTCTTCAATCTGCGACGGAAACACATTCACTCCACGGATAATCATCATGTCATCACTGCGGCCAACAATCTTGTCCATACGGCGCATGGTACGTGCCGTGCCAGGCAATAAACGGGTCAGATCACGGGTACGGTAACGGATCACCGGCATGCCTTCTTTGGTAATGGTGGTGAAGACCAGTTCACCGAGTTCGCCATCGGGCAGCACTTCACCGGTTTCAGGATGGATAATTTCCGGATAAAAATGATCTTCCCAAATGGTTGGGCCATCTTTGGATTCCAGACACTCCATGGCGACGCCCGGGCCCATCACTTCTGACAGGCCATAAATATCCAAGGCATCAATGCCGAGACGCTCTTCAATTTCCTTGCGCATTTCATTGGTCCATGGCTCTGCACCAAAGACGCCGGTTTTAATCGAACAGTTTTTGGCTGTACCAAATTTCTTTTCCAGCGCTTCAATAATATTCAGACAATAAGATGGCGTAACCATTAATGCCGTCGGCTTAAAATCATGAATCAGTTGCGCCTGTTTATCGGTTTGTCCGCCAGACATTGGGATCACAGTTGCACCCAAGCGTTCAACGCCATAATGCGCACCTAGACCACCAGTAAACAGGCCATAACCATAAGACACCTGAATGATATCTTTACTGCTCAAGCCGGCTGCGCGTAATGAACGTGCCACTACATCCGACCAAACATTAATATCATTCTGGGTATAACCGACCACGGTCGGCTGACCGGTGGTGCCAGAAGAGGCGTGCACACGTACAATCTGTTCCTGTGGTACAGCGAACATGCCAAACGGATAGTTATCGCGTAAATCCTGTTTGGTGGTAAACGGGAATTTGGCCAGGTCTTCCAGAGAATTAAAATCATCCGGATGCACACCCGCATCATCAAATTTCTTTTTATAAACCGGGCTATTCTGATAGGCATGCTGCAGGGTCTTTTTCATCCGCTGTAGCTGGACACTGCGTAACTCATCAACCGATACTTTTTCAATTTTTTCCATTGCATTGTTATTCATATTCTTACTCCTAACGCAGTCTTCCTGACCACGATTTAATTCATTGATTGAATGATGTCTTAATCCATATTTTCTAAAACCAGTGCAACACCTTGACCAACACCGACACACATGGTGCACAGTGCATATTTGCCTTGACGGCGTTTCAATTCATGCATGGCGGTAATCACCAGACGGGTGCCACTCATACCAAGCGGATGACCCAAAGCGATGGCACCGCCATTCGGGTTGATTCTTGCATCATCGTCTTGCAGGCCCAATTCCCGAATCACAGCCAGCGATTGCGCTGCGAATGCTTCATTCAGCTCGATCACGTCCATCTGTTCGAGGCTGAGTCCGGTTTGTTTCAAGACTTTCTGTACCGCTGGCACCGGGCCAATGCCCATATATTTGGCTTCAACACCGGCACTGGCCATCCCGATCACTTTGGCTTTCGGGCGCAAACCATACTGCTCGGAAAATTGCTGATTGCCGAGTAATACGCAAGCCGCACCATCATTGACACCCGAAGCATTGCCGGCGGTGACCGAACCGCCTTCTTTACGAAATGGGGGTTTTAAGGCGGCCAGATTGTCCAGTGTCGTCTCTGCGCGCGGGTGCTCGTCCTGGGAAATGGTCAGGATGGTTTTCTTTGGCCCTTTAACCTCTACCGGCAGAATTTCTTCGGCAAAAATACCTTCTTGCTGTGCTACTGCGGTTTTCTGCTGGCTGCGATAGGCAAACAGGTCCTGATCTGCGCGACTGATCTGATACTTTTCAGCCACGTTTTCGGCTGTTTCCGGCATGCTGTCAACGCCAAACTGGGCTTTAAATTTTGGGTTGATAAAACGCCAACCAATAGTCGTGTCATAAATTTCTGGAGTACGGCTAAACGCTGAGGTCGGTTTAGACTGCACAAAAGGCGCACGGCTCATGGATTCTACCCCACCCGCCAAAATAAATTGTGCTTCACCCGATTTGATGGCACGTGCGGCAAGTCCAATCGCATCCAGACCTGAGGCGCATAAACGGTTCACGGTAAGTGCGGGAACAGATTCAGGCAGTCCTGCAAGTAAAGCCGCCATACGCGCAACGTTACGGTTATCTTCACCGGCCTGATTGGCACAGCCCAAGATCACTTCATCCAGTTTTGCCCATGGCAATGCCGGATGCTGCTCTTTCAGATATTGAATCGGTAGCGCTGCCAGATCATCAGCACGGATACTGCTCAGCCCACCGGCATAGCGTCCGATCGGGGTACGAACTCCATCAAAAATATAAACCTGTTCCATGATTTTTCCTTTTAGCCAGCCACGCGTAATGGGTGCTGCTGAGTTTGCTGTGCCTGTCCCTGCACCGCTTTCTTTGCTAAATATATACTAGTTCTATAGCGATCTTCACCATAAATACGATACATATTTTCTAAAATTTGTAAAATTGTGTAATACCCAATTTTATCTGCCCATTCGAATGGACCACAAGGATAATTCACTCCATATTTCATAGCAGAATCAATATCTTGCTCTGATGCAATATCATGCAATACTGCTTCACAGGCTTCATTCACCAGCATGGCAATACTACGTATAACATAAAGACCTGGATGATCTTTAGACCAAATAGGTATCACATTCATACCTAGGAGGAATAGCTCTACTACCTGGCGCTGTTCTTCACTACAAGCGGGTGATGCAACTACCGGAATCGCTTGAGCATTGGCCCAATCTGCATGCCAGTCCATCAACACCACAGGCTCATGCGGATAGGTAAGTTCAACCGATTCGCCGAGCGATAATCGCAGGGAAAGATCTCCAATCAGGATTTCATTCTGTTCTGCTGCCTGAAAACTCAGTTCCAGATGAGAGGCCTGTTTTAAACGTGCAATCAGTGCTGATGAATGCAGCCATTCACCTTTTACCGTGACTTTGAGCTTATTCAGCGACTTGGCATAACACACTGGTAATTCGTACGCAGGTGCAGGCTTGGACTGTGTGTAATTATAAAAACCTTGACCGGACTTGCGGCCATAACAGCCCGCATCGACCAACTCTTTTTGAATCAAGGATGGGCGGTAGCGTGGCTCATAGAAAAATTCCTGATAGACACTTTGCGTGACCGAGAAATTTACATCCTGTCCAATCAGGTCTGTGAGTTCACACGGTCCCATGGCAAAACGGCCACATTCGCGCATGATGTAATCGAGCTGTTCCGGTGTGCTGGCATCTTCCTGTAAGGCGCGAAAGGCTTCGGCATAATACGGTCGTGCAACACGATTGACGATAAAACCGGGAGTCGATTTGGCCCGTACCGGAACTTTGTTCCAAGATGCCATCAGAGCAAATACTGCATCGGCAATGGCGGCTGAGGTTTTCAGTCCACGGATAATCTCGACCAGCTTCATGATTGGCGCGGGATTAAAGAAATGCAGCCCAATTACCCGCTCTGGATGCGGAATCGCCGAGGCAATCGCGGTAATGGAAATCGATGAGGTATTGGAAGCAAAAATCGTCTGTTCCGGGCAAATGGCAGCCAGCTGTTGAAACAGATTTTGTTTCACTTCTTTCTTTTCGACAATGGCTTCAATAATCAAGCCCGCATCGACCAACTGTTGAATATCTTCGGCCACGATCAGATTGGCGAAGGTACTCTCCAGCAATTGCTGGGTCATTTTGCCATTCTGTACCCGCTTGCTGAGCTGCGCCTTTAAAGCAGTTAAGGCACTCTGAACTTTGCTGCTGTCGAGGTCAAACACATAGGTCGGATGCCCGTGCATGGCTGCCAGTTGCGCAATGCCAATCCCCATGGTTCCCGCACCCACCACAGCAACTTTGACGTGTTCCAAATTGATCTGCTGCATGATTTAGCATCCTTTATATTCAGGTGTACGCTTCTGCATAAAGGCTTGTACACCTTCTTTATAATCGCTTGAACGTCCAGCCAGACGCTGTAAATCACGCTCCAGAATGAGCTGCTCATCCAGATTATTGTCGGCTGCGGCATGAATGGCTTTTTTGATTAGTGACAGGCCATAAGTCGGCTGCTTGGCCAAATGCTTGGCCAGTTTTTTCGCTTCTGCTTGCAGTTGCTCATCTTCAACCACCTGCCAGATCATGCCCAGTTGTGCTGCGCGCTCAGCCGGAATTTTATCGCCGAGCATCGCTAAGCCCATCGCCTGGGCACGCCCGACCAGACGCGGCAAGAACCAGGTGCCGCCTGAATCTGGTACTAAACCTAGACGACAAAAGGCCTGAATAAAGGAAGCCGATTTTGCAGCAACTACAATGTCACAGGCCAGTGCAATATTGGCACCGGCCCCTGCCGCCACACCATTCACCGCACAAATCACCGGTTTTGGCATTTCAGTAATCAGTTTGATTAAAGGGTTGTAGTATTTTTCAATTGACAGGCCTAAGTCCGGTGCATCAGCATTCGGATCGACCACACGATCATTTAGATCCTGGCCGGCACAGAAACCACGGCCTTCAGCTGAAATCACCACGGCACGAATCTGGCTGTCTTTGGCCCAGGCCTTGATGACCTTGGAGACTTCCTGATGCATGGTTTCATTAAAGCTGTTGAGCTGTTTCGGACGGTTAAAGGTCAGGTAGCCCACTGCATTTTTTTCTTCGACAATAATTGTTTGATATTCCATTACACACCTCTAAATTCTGGTTTTCTTTTTTGTAAAAATGCATTGATGCCTTCTTGGCGATCTTGGGTCGCCGCCAGCCAGACAAAATGCTGACGTTCCAATTTCAGTCCCTGACTTAATGTCACTTCATGAATCGACTTTAAAGATTGCTTGATGGCGCGAATGGCCAGCGGTGCCTGCTTGGCAATTTTTCCCGCTAGTTCCAGTGCGTATTGCACGGTCAGTCCTGTCGGACAAACCTGACTGCTCATGCCATGTTGCAATGCGGTCTGTGCCGAAATCATTTCACCGGTCATGGCCCAGCGCATCGTTAATTGCTGACCGACCAGACGGGCAAGGCGCTGTGTTCCACCGGCGCCCGGCAACATGCCTAAACCAATTTCAGGCAAGGCAAACTGGGCATTGTCGCCAGTTAAAATCATGTCACCATGTAGAGCCAGTTCAAACCCTGCACCAAAGGCATAACCATTCACCGCCATGATTACAGGCTTGGAAAATTCATCAATTTTTTTCCAAAGCAGTGGCCGCTGATCCTGCTGGATGCTGACCACATCTAACTGCGCCAATTCATTTAAATCAGCACCGGCAGCAAAGCATTGCGTATTTCCGGTAATGACCACGGCTTTCACGGCAGCATCTGCTTCCAAGTCCTGTAAACAAGCTGCAATACCTTGCAAGGTCGCATTATTTAGGGCATTGCGCTTTTCCGGGCGATTCAGCTCAATCAGGACTACGCCGGGTTTTGGTGAGCTGGTTTTAATATAGGTCATCCTTGAACTCCTGCTGTGCTCAGTGCTGTAAATTCAGCTGTTATTCATCAAAACTCAGACGTACATTGGCCGTGGTTGGACGTGCCTGACAACTGAGCACATAGCCTTTCTGGATTTCATCTTCTTCCAGACTGTAATTCACCGCCATTTCAACCTGGCCCTCTAACACCTTACATTTACAGGTGGCACAAACACCGCCCTTACAGGCATAAGGCAGATCGGCTCCGGCACGTAGCGCAGCATCTAAAATACTGTCATCCTGTTTGGAGACTTCAACAATCAGCTCGCGACCATCGAGGATGATATTGACGCGTTCTTCGCTGCGACTTTCAATCTGCTGGGCGGTTGCTTTCGGTGCAGTACCCGTATTGAAGCGTTCAGTGTGAATCTTGCTGCGTTGAATGCCCCAAGTCGGTAATACCGTTTCGACCGCCGCCATCATTTCTTCAGGACCACAGGCAAAACAGTGATCTGTGTCGGCTGAAATCAGATTGGCCTGAAACAGCTGCTGCAATTTATCCGCATTGATACGACCGTTAAAGATTTCGCTGTCATTCAGTTCACGTGAAAAAATATTTACCAGTTGCAGACGTTCCTTAAAACGGTCTTTCAAGTCCATGATCTGTTCAGAAAACATGGTCTGTTTCCAGGAACGGTTGCCATATACCAAGGTAAATGTGGCTTCTGCTTGACGGTTTAGCACCGATTTTACAATCGATAAAATTGGCGTAATGCCACTGCCTGCTGCAAACCCTAGATAATTCTGGCCACCGGCCTTGGCTGCTTTTTGAAAGAACACCCCTTGCGGTGGCATGACTTCCAGTACATCGCCCGCTTTGAGATGCGCATTGGCCCAGGTCGAGAACTGACCTTGATCAATTTTTTTAATCGCAATACTCATGTCTTCCTGAGTATCACTACAAATCGAATAGCAACGGCGCAGCTCGCCATCATCACTTAAATAGCGAATGGTCAGGTGTTGACCCGGCTGATATTGAAAAGCATCCATCTGCTCAGGCGCGAGATCAAAAGCAATACAGATTGCCTGCTCGGTTTGTGGCTGAATCGATTTAATGGTTAATGGGATAAATTGGCTCATGGCAAAATCCTTCTTTTAGGTGGCGGTGTTCAGGCTTGTTATTGGTTTACCCTGCCCACCGCGCAATCGTTACAATCAAATACATTTGAAATAGTCAAAAGTTTCTAAGCAGTCCCGACATTGATATAAAGCTTTACAGGCGGTCGAACCGAATTCACTTAATAGTTTGCTGTTGTTACTTAAGCACTGTGGACAGGTGATGCCATCGGTCAATGCCACATGCGTACCACAGCTATGTGACTGGCCTTGCGGCGGGGCAATACCATATTGCTGTAATTTGTGTTTGCCCGATTCACTCATCCAGTCCGTGGTCCAGGCTTCAGACAGATCGACAATGACTTTGACCGGCGTCAAACCGTTGGCCTCGAAAGTCTGGGTAATTTCTGCTTTTAATACATCCGTGGCCGGACAGCCGCTGTAGGTCGGCGTGAGTCGCACCACAATTTCATCCTGCTGATTCAGCTCGACGCCACGAATCATGCCCAGATCAATCACTGACAATACCGGAATCTCTGGATCAGAAACCTGTTGCAAAACGTCCCAACATTGATCTTCTACGTGTCGAATCAGATTCATGCGACTCACTCCCTGTGATTGTGCCGAATTACCAGTTCATGTTTGGATAAGAGCGCTGCATATATTGCAGTTCAGCCAAAATAAAACCGAGATGTTCTGTATGTAAACCCTGTTTAGCCCCACTACGATAAGCGCCCAGCTCTGGCAGGCTTAATTCAAATCGGGCTAATTCGGCTGTAATTGTTTCTAGCCACTGGACTTTTAAATTTTCAATATCTGGAAGGACACCACTATTGACCAGCTGTTTTTCATCTGCAGTCAATACAAAAAGTTCCTCAGTAAAACGCCATAACTGGTTTAAACCTTGCTGAGTTTTTTCATGCGCTTCAGCTGTACCTAGACTTAGGCGTTCCATCCAGGTGGTGGAAAAACGCTGGTGATATTTCACTTCTTTGAGTGACTTTACTGCAAAGGCAGCCAACTCCGGATGCTGACTTTGACTTAAGGCACTAAACAATAAAGCATGATAGTGACCCATCAGCCACTGACGCACCAGAGTCTGGGCAAAGTCACCATTCGGCTGTTCACACAGCAGTAAATTACGATAGTCACGTTCGTTTCGGAAATAAGCCAGCTTGTCTTCATCACGGCCCTGTCCTTCCACTTCACCTGCCAGACTGAGGGCAGTACGTGCCTGACCCAATAAATCCAGTCCGATATTGGCCAAGGCAATATCTAGTTCCAGTTCAGGGGCATGGCCACACCATTCTGCCAAACGATGCGACAACACCAGTTGACTGTCGCCCACATGTAAAAGAAATTCTGCCAATACTTGATTTGTCATAATCTTCACCTTTCCCTTTACATGTGCTCGATGCCAGCTGGAATGTTATAAAAGGTTGGATGGCGATAGACCTTGTCCAAAGCCGGTTCAAAAAATTCTGCTTTTTCATCTGGCTGGGAAGAGGTAATCAATTCAGATTTCACCACCCAGATACTGATCCCTTCATTGCGGCGGGTATACACATCGCGGGCATTTTGTAGTGCGACCTCCTCATCTGGCGCACGCAGGCTGCCAACATGACGGTGACTCAGACCCTGTTTACTACGCACAAACACTTCATAAAGTGACCAGTTGTTTTTGTTATTCATGAGCAAATTTCCCTATATTGATCAAACTGTTTTAAGCAACTTTTTGTGCTGCTGACTGTTGCTGCTGTTTTTGCGCATAGACTGCTGCTGAATCACGTACCCACTTACCGCCTTCCCAAGCTTTGCGGCGTGCTTCAATACGCTCATGGTTACACGGTCCCTTGCCTGCAAGAATCGCAAAGAACTCATCCCAATTGATTTCACCAAATTCATAATGTCCGGTTGCTTCATTGAATTTAAGGTCTGGATCGGGAACGGTTAAACCCAGCTGCAAGACTTGCGATACAGTGTTATCGACAAATTTCTGACGTAAATCATCGTTGCTGAATAATTTAATTTTCCACTGCATGCTTTGTGCACTATTCGGTGAATTATCATCACTTGGACCAAACATCATCAGTGCCGGCCACCAGAAACGGTTCACCGCATCCTGTGCCATCTGCTTTTGTTCCGGCGTACCATTGGCCAATTCCATCATGGCTTCAAAGCCCTGACGCTGATGAAAACTCTCTTCCTTACAAACGCGCACCATGGCACGGGCATAAGGACCGTAAGACGTACGGCACAGCGCAACCTGATTGACAATAGCCGCACCATCCACCAGCCAGCCAATCGCTGCAACATCGGCCCAGCTCAGGGTTGGATAGTTAAAAATTGAGGAATATTTCATGCGACCGGCAATCAGTTTATCCATCATGTCGTCACGATCGGCACCCAGGGTTTCTGCAGCACTGTACAGATACAAAGCATGACCGGCTTCATCCTGAACTTTTGCCATCAGCACGGCTTTACGTTTTAAAGTCGGTGCACGGGTAATCCAGTTGCCTTCCGGCAACATGCCCACCACTTCAGAGTGTGCATGCTGACCAATCTGACGAATTAAAGTTTTACGATAAGCCTCCGGCATCCAGTCCTTCGGCTCGATGGAAATATCCTTTTCAATCTTTTGATCAAAGATTTGTTGTTGATTATTCATTGTTCCCTCACTTATCCCAAGTGTTGATACACTCAAATTAAAACGATACAAAATTAAAATCAATATCTATTTATTGGTATCATTTAATTTTTATTGCTTATTTTTAATAAATGATTGTTTTATATAGTTTAATATTTTTTATTTTATTCCTAATCATTTTTAAACACAGATTTATGATTGACATTTTCACTTTTTCAACACAAATTATGAAACATCAAAATTAAAATACATCTCAAAACGTATCATAAATGGAGTTTTTACCATGTTAGAGTTAGACAGCAACTCAAGCACAATGGATTATCAAGATACTGAATCAACTCATAATCCTATTGCCATCAAAAGCTTAGCTTCACTGGTGTACGGCCAGGAATACACAGCGCAAGCCGATTTACGTACGGTTTATCATGCCATTAGCGGTGAAGCGGTTTATCAGGTCGGCAGTCAGGGCATCGATACCCAAGCTGTAGTCAAGTATGCCAAACAAAAAGGCGCGACTATCGCCACATGGACCTTCCATCAACGTGCCAATGCACTGAAGCAAGTGGCACAGTATTTGATGGAGCGCAAAGAAGACTTTTATGAACTTGCCAAGGCGACCGGCTGTACCCGTAAAGATGCCTGGATTGATATTGAAGGCGGGATTGGCACCTTATATGCCTATTCGAGTTTGGTGCGTCGTGAACTGAGTGATGAAACAGCATGGGTCGAAGATGCCTGGATTCCTCTTTCTAAGCAAGGTAGCTTTGGCGCGAAACATATTCTGACGCCTAAAGCCGGTGTTGCCGTGCATATCAATGCCTTTAACTTTCCAATCTGGGGCATGCTGGAGAAAATCGCTCCTACGCTACTGGCAGGCGTACCCTGTATTGTCAAACCGGCGACCGAAGGTGCCGAGCTGACCCATGCCGTGGTCAAAGCCATTCATGAAAGCGGTTTCTTGCCAGAAGGTTCATTGCAGCTCATTTGCGGACAGGTTTATGATTTGTTTGATTATTTAAATCCTCAGGATACGGTCACCTTTACCGGTTCTGCATCAACCGGGCAAAAACTGCGTTCGCATCCACACTTAAATGCCTACTCGATTCCATTCACTATGGAAGCAGATTCGGTCAATAGTGCGATTTTGACGGCGCAAGCCAATGATGAAACGATTGATTTATTTGTTCGTGAAGTTTTCCGTGAAATGACCACTAAAGCCGGACAAAAATGCACCGCCATTCGTCGTGCCTTTGTTCCAGCCGAGCTGCTGGATACAGTACAAGACCGTCTGATTGAAAAACTGAAAAAAGTGGTTGTCGGTGATCCGGCTCAGGAAGGCGTGACAATGGGTGCTTTGGCCAGCGTCAAACAGAAACATGATGTCGCGGCAAAAGTTGAACAGCTCAGCCAGGATGCAGAAATTGTGTTCGGTAGTCACTTGCGTCAGGACTTTAAGATTCAAGTACAAAATACTGAGAAGTCCGCATGTTATCCACCAACAGTTTTGGTCTGCAAAGCACCGGCTCAGGCAGAAAATATTCATAAAATTGAAGCCTTTGGACCTGTAGTCACTTTAATGCCATATACTGACCTGGCTCAGCTGGCTGACCTGGTGGCACGTGGCGAAGGTAGTCTGGTAGCATCCATCGTACGCAATACCGATGAAAATATTGAACAACTGCTCAGCAAAATTGCGCCATGGCATGGCCGTGTCCATATTCTGGATGCTGAAAGTGCCAAAGAAAGTACCGGACATGGCTCGCCACTACCTTTGCTGGTGCATGGCGGACCGGGACGTGCCGGTGGCGGTGAGGAGCTCGGTGGCTTACGTGCAGTGAAACATTATATGCAACGGACTGCAATTCAAGGTTCCCCGAATGCCATGACCCAAGTCGGTCATAGCTGGACGGCTGGTGCTCAGGTCTTTGAAGACCGTGTGCATCCATTCAAAAAATCATTTGATGAATTGCGTATCGGTGAGCGTTTACTGACTGCACGACGTAGCGTGACCGAAGCCGATCTGGTGAATTTCGGCTGCCTGAGCGGTGATCACTTCTATGCGCATATGGACAAGATTGCTGCAGCAGAATCCCTGTTTGGTGAACGTGTGGCACATGGCTATTTCGTGGTATCTGCCGCGGCCGGTTTATTCGTTGATGCTGCTCAGGGCCCAGTCATTGCAAACTATGGTATGGACAACTTGCGCTTTGTTGAACCAGTGAAAATTGGCGATACCATTCAGGTAGAATTGACCTGTAAGCAGAAAACTCCAAAAGCACTGCGCGATCCGGCACAGAAACCACATGGTGTCGTGGTCTGGGATATTAAAGTGAAAAACCAGCGCAATGAACTGGTTGCAACCTACGATATTTTAACGCTGGTTGAACGTGGCTAAAAATTCATACAAAAAAAAGGAATCATTATGATTCCTTTTTTTTATCTTTAAAAATTATTTGTATCTATTTTTAAAAACAGATTGACGTCTATCTATTTAGCCTCTAGATTATTTAAATGCGATACAACATAAAAATAACAATCAGATTAAAAGTATCAAATAAATATCTCAAACGATCAGCACAGGATGTTGCATGATGAATGATAAATCGCTGAACCTAGAAATAGTTGAAAGGACGATTCAACCAACAGATCAAAATTTTGAGCCTATACCGACAGAAACGGCCGTACCGCTGTCTGAACAGATTGAACCACCACCGGAAAGCAGCACCTATCAATGGTATGTGGTGGTCATTTGTATGGTGGCTTACATTCTGTCATTTGTAGACCGTCAAATTTTATCGCTCATGATTGAACCGATTAAAGCCGATTTAATGCTGAGCGATACTCAGTTTAGTCTGTTACAGGGTCTGGCCTTCTCCTTATTTTATGCCATTATGGGCTTGCCCATTGCCGCATTGGCGGATCAAAAGTCACGGATTAAAATTATTGCAACCGGGATTGCATTCTGGAGTCTCGCTACAGCGGCTTGTGGCCTCAGTAAAAACTTTATTCAAATGTTTATTGCACGTCTGAGTGTGGGTGCCGGTGAAGCTGCGCTTTCCCCTGCCTTTTATTCAATCGTTGCCGATTTATTTCCGAAAGATAAATTAGGCCGTGCACTCGGTGTATATGCGATTGGTGCCTTTATTGGTTCGGGCCTAGCTTTCCTGATTGGCGGCTATGTGATTGGCCTGCTAAAAGATGTCAGCTTCGTAGCCTTACCCCTCATTGGTGAAGTGAAAACCTGGCAACTTACCTTTATGATTGTGGGTCTTCCAGGCGTATTACTAGCCCTACTCATGGTGCTGACGGTGCGTGAACCTGCACGTAAGGGTATGAAAGTCGATCAGGATGGCCAGGTCATTAAAGCCTCTTTCAAAAATTCGATTGGTTTTATCAAGACACATAAAAAGACCTTCTTCTGTCATTTTATTGGCTTTTCTTTTTACACCATGATGCTGTATTCGCTGCTGGGCTGGGCACCTGCCTATTACATGCGTAATTTCGGTCTGGATGCGAGTCAAACCGGTTATATCCTTGGGACGATTATTCTAGTCGCGAATACTTCGGGTGCCTTATTCTGTGGCTGGTTGATCGACTTCTTCTCGAAACGTGGCTATAGCGATGCTGCAATTCGTACCGGTGCCATTGGCTGTGCGGCGCTGATTATTCCGAGTGTGCTGTTCACTCAGGTCGATAATATGCAGCTTTCATTTGCGCTGATTTTTGTGGCGATGTTCTTCTCCACTTTCCCGATTCCTGCATCGGCTGCTGCTACGCAAATGCTGACACCAAACCAGCTACGCGCACAGGTATCTGCCAAGTTCCTGCTGGTTTCAAACCTGATTGCCTTAGGCATCGGAACCACCGCTGTGGCATTAATAACGGATAAATATTTCCAGAATACCTTAATGGTTGGTAACTCGATCTCGATCGTCAATGCCATTGCCGGATTGATTGGTTGCTTCCTGTTGTACAAGGGCTGTCAGTATTATCGTGAGAGTATGAAAGTCGAGAAACTGGCTGATTAAAATGGCTGGATATCGCTAAATCATCCTAAGCTTCACTTTTAAAGGCCTTTAATCCACATTAAGGGCCTTTTTATATCAGCCCAAAAAGTTCAATTTTCAGGTTCTCAGATTTCAATTCCCATCCAGCCTAGACAGGCTGCCTAAAAAAACGTATAACACCGTTTTAAATTTACAGGTGTGCACCGTTGAAACTTGTGCTTGCTCCCATGGAAGGCTTAACCGATCCGATTATGCGTGATGTGCTGACATCCGTAGGTAGCTTTGACTGGTGCGTGACCGAGTTTATCCGTGTCACCGACTCTATCCTGCCCGATCATGTTTATCACAGTTACTGCCCGGAATTGCTCAATGATGGCAAGACGGCGGCGGGTACGCCGGTACATGTGCAGTTTCTGGGAAATAATCCGGAAATGCTGGCAGCAAATGCAGCCAAAGTTGCCGCGATGGGTGCACCGGCAATCGACCTGAATTTTGGTTGTCCTGCGAAAACCGTGAACCGTCATCGCGGCGGTTCCGTTTTACTGGATGAACCCGAAGTGGTACATGAGTTAGTCAAAGCCGTGCGGGATGCAGTACCGGCGCATATTCCGGTGTCTGCGAAAATGCGTCTGGGTTATATGGACCGCAACTTTATGCTGGACAATGCCCATGCTATTGAAGATGCAGGAGCATCTTGGGTGACGGTGCATGCGCGCACCAAAGCCGATGGCTATACCCCGCCTGCTTTTTGGGACCAGCTACAACCGATTCGTGAAGCACTGAAAATTAATGTGATTGCCAATGGTGAAATCTGGAACAATACCGATGCCAAACAGTGTCGTCTGGAATCCGGTTGCGAAGACCTGATGATTGGCCGTGGTGCCGTGACCACACCCGACCTGACCCAATGTATCCGTCAAAATTCGGATGCACCTTTGATGAACTGGAATGAACTGCTGGAACTGCAAATTCGTTTTATCAATGGCCCCGCCAAAACTGAGATCGGGATGGTCGGTCGTTACAAGCAATGGCTCGGCATGATGTCGAAACATTATCCTGAAGCCAAAGCCTTATGGGATGAAGTAAAGCGGATTAAAGTTCTGACTGAAATGACCGAAAAACTGAAAGCCTCAACTATGTAAATGCAAAAGCCTTTGAATGATTCAAAGGCTTTTTTTGATTCTATAAATCATTTTAAGGCTGCTTATGCTGTTTTAAGCTTTCTACATGTTTCCGATTGGTTTTCCAGGATTTTTCTAAAAGCTCTTTTTCTAAACGCAGTTGTATCCGTTTTAATTTTGTTTCAGAAATCATCTGTTGATCAAAACTTTTCACATAATCGGTCCAGCCTGCACCGCAAAATACCTCATTCGGCATTGGTGTTTTAAATACCGCATCCGGCATAAATACAATCACGGAATGCAAAAGATCTGGCTCCACAATATCAGTCAGTAATTGTTCCAGAACTTTGATGTGTTTATAGTTTTGATGAATCGGATTTTGAAATGTATAACTGTTTTTATAAATTTTCTGGGTCCATTGTTTCTGACGCGCGCTTGCAAAAATCCAGTCCTTATAGTTTTTGGTTTCAATCACAAAGATGCCATAAGGACTTAATAGCAGATGATCGATTTGTGTGGTGGCACCTGCTCCATCTGGAAGGGTCAAATCATTCAGCAGAATGTATTCAGGGTCTTTTAAATACAGTTTGACATGGGCAGCAACCGCAAATTCTCCTAATTTCCCTTTTAAAAATGGCTTAAATAATTTAAAAACAATCACGCCAAAGAACAGCAGAAAAATCCACCATACACTGGACCAGAGCGAACTTAATATCTGTAATGTGGAATGTTCAATATTCTAATTTTCATTTATTTTAAGACTTCGATCTTAATGCGTTCGCTCAATATTTAACAGAATTTCTTTTTTATCCAAACCACCGGCGAAGCCCACCAGCTTACCACTGCTGCCAATCACCCGATGACAGGGTGCAATAATCGAAATCGGGTTTTTCCCGTTGGCTGCACCCACGGCACGCACTGCTTTAACATTACCCACCTGCTCGGCAATATCGCGATAGCTTCGGGTCTGGCCATAAGGAATATTCAGCAGAGCCTGCCAGACTTTTTTCTGAAAATCGGTTCCGGCAAAGTCCAAAGGCAAGTCAAAAACATTGCGCTGACCAGCAAAATACTCCTGAAGCTGGCGTCTGGTTTCAATCAATACCGGATGCTGCGGATCTTCCACCAAGGTCGCCAGTTTCACCCGATTCGGCTGTTCACAATCCCAAAGCACAGCTACCAGTGCGGTGTCATTCGCGACCAGTCGTAACTGACCGACTGGAGAATCCATATAGAGATAACTTAAGTTCATGCTTACACCCTGTCCCGGATCAGCGGAGTTTATTTTCTATTTTAACTCAGTTCACCGAGACAGGCTGAAACAAATTATGAAGAAGATACTTTCATCAGCACCAGACCGGAAATAATCAATACTGCAGCCAGCATACGCATGGCCGATGTCGGCTCACCCAGAACTAAAATCCCGATCAGAAATGAACCCACAGCCCCGATTCCGGTCCAGATCACGTAAGCTGTGCCTAATGGCAAAGTACGCATGGCATAGGCCAGTAAGGCAAAGCTGAGAATCATAAAGAAAATGGTGATGATACTTGGCGTTAATCGGGTAAATCCTTCGGACAATTTCATGGAATATGCCCAAACGATTTCAAAAACACCTGCGAATATAAGTGCAATCCAGGCCATGCAGCCCTCCTCTTTTATCTAAGAATCAGGCCGTCCTGACGATTTTTCCTGTGCATTTCAGCATGAAATAGACAAGGGAGGTCGTTCCTCCTACCTATAAAAAAATTTATAAAACCAGATTACGCACACCTGATTATTTTTACAAAACATGACTCTTAGAGATGCAACTTAACCTGATCTTACTCAAATCTTCAAGACATTTGTCGCTGCTGTTATTATGGTAGATATTCAAAATGATCATTCAGAAATAGCCCCTATGATCAGGCAAATTCAACAACAACAATTTCACAAAAATAAGTGCAGCATATCAAGTTATACACATCCATTAAATTTAAATAACGAGCAAAGAGATTATACAATGAAATACAATTTTAAGACCTATTGATCACTTTTTATTTAACATGATTATGAACCTATGATGAATAAACGACCCCTAAACAAGAGGGGTTGTAAGGTATAAAAAGAACCAGATTTGAGCTCTTTTTATACAAACTTCGTCTAAGGCATAATCAATCTGGCTACAAATGATTACATTTTACACAACATATCCATATGGTTACCCACATGGATATCTACACACTTATCCATAAAGTTATCCACATATTTATGTGCATACTACTTTTTAGCGATTAGAGTTGAACCTGACCAACTTTGGCTAATTCTGCACGCATTTCATCAATTACAGCTTTATAATCCGGCTTGCCAAAAATAGCAGATCCAGCGACAAACATATCCGCCCCCGCTTCGGCAATTGCACGAATATTGCTTGGGGTAACACCGCCATCGACTTCCAGCTGAATATCACGCCCTGAAGCATCGATCAGTTTACGGGCCTGACGCAGTTTATCCAAAGTCATCGGAATGAATTTCTGTCCACCAAAACCCGGGTTTACACTCATCAACAGAATTTGATCTACTTTATCTAATACATAATCCAGATAATGCAGCGGTGTGGCCGGGTTAAAGACTAAACCGGCTTTTGCACCACCCGATTTGATCAACTGTAAAGAACGGTCAATATGGTCAGATGCTTCCGGGTGGAAGGTAATGATATCGGCACCTGCTTCAAGGAAATCCCCGATCATACGATCTACCGGTTTCACCATCAAATGCACATCAATCGGGGCTTTGATCCCATAGTTTTTCAATGCCTTACAAACGCCTGCACCAAAAGTCAGATTCGGTACATAATGATTATCCATCACATCAAAATGAACAACATCTGCCCCTGCTGCCAAGACGTTCTCGACTTCTTCACCTAATCGGGCGAAATCGGCAGATAAAATTGAAGGTGCAATTAAATATGGCTTGGACATGGGAGAACCTGGCTAGCTAAAATTGGATTTTTCTCATTATAACAAATCCAGTCCGGCTACTGTGACCTTGATGTTGCAAGAATAAAACGCTGTGTAACGCTTTAAGGCTTATGAATGCCTTTCAATTTGGTTTAAAGTCCTGACAAGGATAAAAAGTTTAGAGGAGTAAGAATGCAAAGTACCGCCCAGATCCAGACTCAACAGGCGCAGCGCCTTGCCAAACGCCTGGCCAATCACTGGAAGCATAAGTTTACCATCGAAGAAACAGACCAGCAGTTCCTGATTCATTTTCCGAGTGCAGAGCTGATGTTAATTCCTCAGACTGAGCACTTGCTGGTGACCATCCAAAGTAGCGATGAATCTACCGATTTCGATAAACTGGAAAATGTGGTTCTGGATCATCTCATTCGCATGGGACAGGAAGATTTAACAGCAGACTGGCAAAGATAAGCGATAAAAAGCCCTGATGATCTTATATCTAGTAGGGCTTTTTTATATGAATAATGTTAAATTTAAGGCTGAAGCTGTACCGCATGAAACTGTAGATGGTCATCCATAAAACTTTGAATAAAGTAATAGCCATGATCATAACCCTGATGTTCACGCAAGGTCAGCGACTGGTTCACGACATCACAGGCCTGCTGGAACAGCGCCGGATTCAGCTGGCTATAGAACTGGTCTGAAAAACCCTGATCAATCAGGATGTCAGCGAATAAGGCCCCTTTCTCTTTAACCAGTGCAGTCGCATCATGCTTGAGCCATTCTTCACGGTTTTCACCCAGATAATTCGAGAAAGCTTTGTCTCCCCAAGGACATTGGCTTGGTGCACAGATCGGTGCAAAAGCCGAAACTGAACTAAATTTTTCTGGATATTTAAAAGCCAGAGTTAATGCACCATGTCCTCCCATACTGTGACCGAATATGCCAATCTTACCCGACTGAATCACAAACTCTTCAATGACCAGCGCATAGAGTTCATCGACGATGAAGCTTTCCATCTGATAATGTTCAGCCCACGGCGCTTCGGTGGCATTGATATAAAAACCTGCTCCCTGACCGATATCCCAGTGATCGCCTTCTGCCACAGCTTCACCGCGTGGCGATGTATCCGGTGTGATTAAAATCAGGCCCAATTGTGCTGCCAGACGCTGCGCATGTGCCTTAATCGCAAAGGTTTCCTCGGTACAGGTCAAGCCTGCCAGATAAAACAATGCCGGACAGCTATGACCTTCTAGGGCTTGAGGCGGCAGATAAATACCAAATTTGGTGGATGTTTTCAGTACTTTCGAATCAAAGCGATAAATCCGCTGTTCACCTTCAAAGCTTCTATTGTTCTGTACGAGTTCCATGGCATATTCCTTATGATTGCAGCATATCTGCTGATGACATTGATCTAAGGTGATTGTGTCATTGTACTGGTTTGCGGAAATAAACGTTGTTCCAGCTGTGGCAACATCAATTGCATATTCTTGCCAATCACCCATTGCGGTTCTGAAGGCTCGAAGCCTTGCGCTGATTCCCATTTTGCTACGGTATCTCTGGCCTGTTCGAACGCGGCTTGCAGACTGCTATTTTCACGCATCGCTTCATCAAAGAATGCACGGCCAAAATAGGTATAATCCGCTTCATTGGAGCAGCCAAAAGACTGACGGTCGGCTGCCGAAGCCGTAATCACCAGGGTATTGTCATTCTGCAGGGCCGAAGCAAAGCTGCCGGAAAAACAGGCCGAGATCACAATCACACGCCAGCGAATGCCTGCTGCATCCAGTGTTTCACGTAACCATTTTGGATCGACCTGGGCCAAATCTAGCGGCGCATTTTCCATTTCAAACACATTTGGCAGACCATGAGAGGTCATATATAAAAATAACACATCACTTTCACGGTTCATCTGCTGGCCCATACGGCGCAATGCCAGTTCCATACTGGTCTTGGAGGCAATCGGCAGGGTGGTACGTGTCGCCGGATGATTGACCAAAGCAATAGAACGGCCATAAGTGCCAAAACGGGTATCAAACTGCTCTTTAATCCGCTCAATTTCAGAATGAAATACATCCTGATAACTTGCGCCAGCCACGCCCATAAAATACCAGTGCGATTGGGCAAATTCACCGTATTCGATATTTTCCAGGGCTTTGTTCAGCAAAATTGGCTGCGCATAAAATGCATCTTCGGCAAAGCTCGGTGGAATTTCTTCGACTTTCCAGATCGGTTGATCTTTGACTGAAATTTGCCAGACCACCAGCGTAAACAGGGTCGCCAGCATAATCAGCGCACGCTCCCACCAAGGCCATTTTAATTCACGTGAAATTACCCAGACCACAGCCAGACTTTGCCAGACAAATAACATGACAAACAGGGTCGGAATATAGTCATAGAGGATATAAGGCAGATAGTCCAGATCGCCCAGATATTGAATCAGGCACTGGAACAGCATGATATGGGTATCTATAACCAACCATAACAATGCCGGCACCAGCATCAAACGCAGGTTATTGATCCGTTGCGACAGAAAGATACCCACAATCAGCGCAATAAAAGGCCAAAGTGCATAACTAATCAGACCTTGAGAGTTAAAATCTCCCATACGGCCTGAACTGAGCCAGCTAAATAGGCTGTTGGCACAACCACCCAGAATCCCCCAGAACACCAATTGCATGATCGATGGACGAACCAGTTGCAATGAACGCCGAGATCCCAGAAATAACCACATCCCGGCAATTTGGTTGCTCTTAAAATCGTGCCAAAAATTAATGGAGGGTTTAAAGTCGATCATAGAATTTCAAGGAGATCAGTGGCTCGCTAAGGTGCTGAATAAGTTTATGCTTGATAACGGTTTTATCAATGCCAATTGTTAAATATACAACAAATCCTTGCTTAATATTGAAACAATTATCTTATTCAGCCACAAGTTCATGCTGAAAATATGCATCAAAACGGCAGGCATCACCTTGCCATTGATGATGAGGTTCTTTTTCTGCCAAAAACACCGCCAGACGTGGACGTTTGACCACCACACGTTTGGCAATTTTTTGCGCCAATTCCAACAGGTTATCACCCAGATCCATTTCGCCATCTTCAGGCAAAAGCATGTGCAAGAGCTGCATCTGTTTTTTGACTTGCGCCTGTTTCTTGACCGCCTGCTGGTTCTGATCCCGCTGCGGGAACATCGGATCCAGATAGACCACATCTACAGTTCGATGCTGCTCGGCTTGCTGCTTCAGATAATCGGCTGAATCAGAAAAGACCAGTTGAATCCGTGATACGACTTGACTCAGGAATGCATCAGATTGTGCACGGGTATGGGTATCTTCAAGTAAAGTAAATAATATGGGATGTCGTTCGACCAGCGTGACTTGGGCACCTAAATGCGCCATCAATAAACTGTCATGTCCCAGACCCGCGGTGGCATCGATCAAGCTCGGTTTCTCGGCTAAATGACAGGCACGTGCAATCATTTCAGATTTTAAAGATGCACGTTTTAAACGTCCGGTCTCGGCTTGCCAGTCCGGTTGCATTTTCATGCCATGGGCACAAAGCCAAAGTCCATTCTCATCCACACATAAGGCCAGTTCAGGATTCAGACGAAAGAAACGTGCATTGAGTTTTTCAACCGTTTCAATTTCGACCTGCACCCCACGAGAAGAAAGCACAGCCCCGAAGTGCTGTGCTTTCTGTTGATCGTCAGATTCGGCATATAAGCGAATCGCGCTTACCATAATTTCCAACCTGTATAGGCAAATAATAAAATCAGCAGACCCGAAGCAATACGATACCAGGCAAAGATCATAAAGTCGCGTTTAGCGACATAAGCCACCAGCGCGCGGATGAGTAACAGTGCCGAAATAAAAGAAACCAGAAGCCCGACCCCGATCACGGCCCAGTCTTCAGTAGTATTTAGCACATCATAACTTTGATAAAGATCCAGCAGGCCGGCACCAATAATGACCGGAATACCCAGAAAGAATGAAAATTCAGTCGCGGCCTTACGTGATACACCTAAAAACATCGCACCGATAATGGTCGCACCTGAACGGGAGGTTCCCGGAATCAAGGACAAGACCTGAATCAGACCAATCCAGATGGCATCTTTAATACTGAGATCTTCAACTTCATGTGCACGAACTTGAGGCGGATGTTTTTCAATCCAGATAATGATCAGGCCACCCACAATCAAACCAATGGCAATAGCAATATCATTAAACAGAAACTGTTTGACCGTTTGCCCCAAGGTCAGTCCAATCAATATAATTGGAATCGAGGCCAAAATCAGGCCAATCCCTAAGCGACGACCCTGTGGCTCACCGCTGACAATCCCGGTTGCTGCTCCCCAAAGACGGGCCCAATATTCATAAATTACCGCTGCAATGGCACCCATTTGAATAGCAATGACGAATACATCACTCTTTTCCTT
Source organism: Acinetobacter sp. YH12254 (assembly GCF_013417415.1). Taxonomy (NCBI): domain Bacteria; kingdom Pseudomonadati; phylum Pseudomonadota; class Gammaproteobacteria; order Moraxellales; family Moraxellaceae; genus Acinetobacter; species Acinetobacter sp. YH12254. The sequence goes on from NZ_VPEB01000006.1 coordinate 212,016, forward strand.
GGTCCAGAAATTCATTAATTCTGATGCCAAAATTAAATGGCCAGTACTGGAAATCGGCAAAAATTCGGTAATACCTTCGATAATACCCATGATTGCCGCTTTGAGTAGCAGTAAAAGATCCATGCTTTATCCTAATTAATTATGCTTTGCCTTGTTCAGGAATTTTTTTCCACGCGTTATCACGTAAATAGACCGGCAGCGCCAATTCTGCACTGACCCAGTTTTCTGTGTGTGCTGCTGCACGTGCGATGCTGGCAATATCCTGTGCGGTCGCATGCACATTTTTATACATTGAAGTTTCAGTTTGTACCAGCTCAGCACCAGAGCCCACCGGCGTAAACCGAACAGCCTGACTGCCTTCGGCATAACTTAATAATTGTTCTTCATCGACCGGCTGCATGATCCCCTCTGCATCCAGTTGATAGCTCGCGATATAAACTTCGCTCATGCGTGCATCTAACACGGCAGAAACTTCGCTTAAACCATGTACACGGTAAGCTGCCTGCGCCAAGGCCTGTAAAGTCGACACCGGAATCACCGGCACATCATTTGACCAGGCCAGCGCCTGCGTGACTGCGGCATTAATCCGCACGCCGCTAAAAGAACCCGGACCACGACTAAAAGCAATCGCGGTTAAATCGCCAATCGTCAATCCAAGATCTTGCAGACCTTGTTCAATCATTGGGAGAATCGTTTGCGTTTGTGCCTTGGCGCGCGCATCAAGCTGAAAAAATAGTTCTTGAGTATCATCGATCACAGAGACGGAACACTGCTCATTGGCAGTCTCCAATGCCAGCACTTTCATGCACAACCTTAATTCAGAGAATATAAAAAACGCGGATATAATACTCCACTCATATCCGCTACGCGAGATTTTCCCGAAACAGATACAAAAATGCCTAGAAAATTCTAGGCTTATCATGATTCTCTAGAACATCGTATTAAAGCTGAATTTGTTCCAGATCCTGAAATTTCTGAAAATGCCCGGCATAGTGCAGGGCACTCATTTTCAGCTTTTGAATACTGTCTTGATCCAGCGTTTTCACCACTTTGCCCGGTGAACCCATCACCACCGAATTATCCGGAATGATCTTGCCTTCAGGAATCAGGGCATTGGCACCAATAATACAATTCTTGCCAATCACCGCATGATTCAGAATCACCGCCTGAATCCCGATCAGGCTGTTATCACCAATGGTACAGCCATGTAGCATGGCCTGATGTCCGATGGTGACATAATTTCCAATTTGCATCTCAATACCGGCATCGGTATGCAGCACAGCATTTTCCTGCACATTGCTGAAATCACCCAGTTTGATTTTACTGTTATCTGCCCGTACCACAGCACCAAACCAGATGCTGACCTGCTGCCCGAGTTCGACTTGTCCAATTACTGTTGCCGTTGGTGCGACCCAGCCATCCCATGGCTGCTGTGTAGCAGTCGGTGTGTGTCCCTGAAATTTATACAACATTGATAAAATCCTGTTCAATGGTTAAAAAAATTTGGAGCGTTTAAAACTTGGTGAATTGAGCAGGAATGGCCAGTCTTTTTTATAATCCAATCCATACTGGAACAAAGAAATCAGCATACGTGCCGTCAATCCCCAGACCACTTCATTTTCTACCCGCATACTTGGAAAATATAAAGATTGCTGGGCAAAGCGGACTTCATAAGGTGTGGGCGTGGCTTCAAGCAAATGTTGCAATGAGGCAAAGAAAATCCGGTCGATTTCCGTTGGTTGCGGAATCAGCTGCACTTGCGGCGGAATCAGCCCGACAATCGGCTTAACCAGCATGCCATTACGGGCTTTCTGCATGGGCAAGTCCCCCATCAGCTGCACATCAAAGGGATTTAATGCCGTTTCCTCATAGGCTTCTCTTAAAGCCACGACAATATTGCTGGTATCTTGTGGATCGCGCTTGCCACCCGGAAACGAAACCTCTCCGGCATGATTATTCAAATAGGCCGAACGGCGGGTCAGCAATACTTTGGGATCAGCTTCATCGGTGATCGCAATCAACACGGCAGCATGCGCAGATCGAATACGCCTGGAAAAGCGTAATCGTTGCTGCAACTTTTGTGTCAACTCACGCGCATCCATTCTTTCAGCCCTAGCCATGATCATAATTTCATCATAGCTGATTTTTGATTCAGCGGGATAGAAATGATGCCAAATTTTGATTTTTCAGTTATCCTGAGCTTACTTTTATCATTGATGATGAATATGAACTTCTGTGTGAATTGTGGACATAAAACGACCGAAAAAATTCCTTTGGGCGACCAACAAATCCGCAGCGTGTGTAATTCATGTGGCTCTATTCATTATATTAATCCAAAAGTCATTTGTGGCGCGCTGGTACTCTGGGACAATAAAGTCCTGCTGTGCCGCCGCGCCATTGAACCGCGTTACGGTTTATGGACTTTACCTGCCGGCTATATGGAACTGTTTGAAACCATGGAGCAAGGTGCTGCACGGGAAACCCGTGAAGAAGCTGAAGCCGAAGTGGAGATTGAGCAGTTGTACTGTATGTATAACATTCCGCGTATTGGCCAGATTTATGTGCTGTTCAAAGCCAATCTGATTGATGGAAAATTTGGTGCTGGTGAGGAAACCATCGAAGCACGTTTATTCGATGAAGCAGATATTCCGTGGACCGAGCTGGCTTTCCCAAGTGTAGAACATACACTAAGACATTATTTTGCAGACCGTAAAAATAATATTTTCCCGATGCATTTAGAAACCTTAGGTTCGCGTCTGGATCATACCGGTTAAATCCAATAGATTGAGCGCGCATAAAAAAATCCCATACGCAGATGGGATTTTTTTATTTATGGGACATTACGCTTTAGCTTTGACGCGATAACAATCTGCAAGTTTAAACTCAACAGACCCACCGCTTCGTTTGGCCAGACCAATATCGTCAGGCGTTTCATCCTCATTATTATTGTTATAAATTTTCTGGAAACTGGCATAGGTATTGGCCCATTGCACGCCGTCTCCGACCGAATTCAGGAAGGTGACCCGCCCATTCTGACCGGCAGCAGTATCCAGTACATTGGACAAATTCAGCAGAGCACCGCCAATCACAATCGAATCATTTGAATTTGGTGAAGACTGGATGCGTGAATCGACCCCAACCAATGCACCATTCAAATCCCCTAATTTTACATTGGCCAAAATCAGACGCATCGAAACCGATTTATCACGAACAAATGCACGGCCTAAAGTTCCAAGCCGGTATTGCTGTACGCCATTCAATAATAAATTGTTATCAAGCACATCGCCCTCACAGCCTGTTATTGGGTCGGTCGCAAGATTATTCTCAGATTGCATATTGGTTCGCACATCACCATTACTATCAATCACAATCCCCAAAGTGACTGGACTGACCGTCGTATCACTAAACTTAAACTCCAGATTGGCATACATCGGGAAGATATACTTCTCCCCACTGGCTACATTCTGCTCTGTTTTAAATACCGCACGATCCAGATAGCTGATTGGAAAAATTTTATATAAATCAACACTTCCATTATATTGATCACCATCCGCATCCAGACGCCATGCCCCTAAACTGGCTTGATCAGATGCATCCAGCTGTGTTTTCCCAGTGACCATCTTATAAAAAGCTTCTTTACCCGCAATCACATAATCATTCAGCAAACTGCCCCGATACAGTTCAAGTGGCGTAGCGTTATTTGCGACATTTAAACGATAAGGTGCAGTAATCGTTTTGCTGGTAGGATGAATCCATGAACTTTGCGGATCGGCCGTCATTTGTGCAGGTTTCACATTACGAATGAGTTCAGCATTAATTCCACCCAGTGAAGATAGATTTTTTGCGGGCAGTTTTAACTGGCTATCACGCCATTGCAGGCCACTGCCAAAGGTATAACCCTGACGGTCTGTGATTAGCATAAAATGACCAAATAGATGTTTGGTATTCTGATCTTTAATATCACAAGGTGTTTTATTGCATCCCACCAGTCCATCTGAACCCGACTGGATGCTACCAATCACACCGGAGGTTGAAAATAGTGAAAATTCCGGCTGATAAACCGCGGCATTGGCAATGGTTACCAGTTTTTTCACTGTAGCAAAAGCAGCTTCATCAGAAATCTGGTCAACATCGATAAAATCCTTAATTTTTGTGGCGAAGTTAGCATCCGTCAGACTGATATTTCCACTCACTTTAGCCAAGTCTTTACGCATTTCTTCGGTAATATACAAAGGCTGCACATCCGTTGGATTCACAATACGGCCTTCTTGTATCGCCAGAGCTTGCAGAATTTTCACCAGACGCATGGCAACCTGAACTGTAGGATCATTCTGATCTAAGTTATTTACCTGACGTCCAGTAATTCCTTTTGCAATATCGACCACACTTAAACGTGGGAGCTGAGTCTGGGTACTAAAGGTGGCATAATCGCTCAGCTTAAGTTTGCCGAGAGTAATTTTGCTTGAACTAAAACTCTGAATATAAAATTCAACCTCATCCGTCTTTTGACAGGTTCCGGATGCCACGCCAGCATTACTATCAAATAGAGTAATGAAGGTATTTTCTTTATCGCCACTACAATTAAAATTCAAGCCATCCAGCGGATATTCAAGCCCCCATTCCACACAATTATCTGTCCCTGCTGTACAGGTTCCATTGGTCGTGGCTTCATTATTTTTTTCTGGAATCACATTGGCACTCTCCCCACCACATCCTGCGAGTGCAGCCAAAAGTGTAGTTAAAGCAAATGGATATAATATTTTATTTTTCATCTTGTTATACTCGAATAGTCCTTATCGAATGGCGACTAATTTTAGTTGTCCATAATTAGTGAGCATCTTGTCTTCAACATCGATTGCTGAGGCTAAAGGCGTCAATAACACATACTCACTTTGCGCAGGGATCTGAATAATGCCTTCAATACGCTCATGTTGAATAATATTTGCTTGTCCTTCCTGGTTTTTAAAACCACCCGCTCCTTCCAGAACACAGCCTCTATTGTCTAAAAAGACCACAAAAGGCCAATAATAAGTAGGATTTTTTTGGCGTGAAGCATAAGAGTTAATCTGAATATTCTTGATATCAGACTGTAATTGCACGACTTCAAAATCAAACTCATCTGCTTTCAAAGGCGCACGAGGCCATAAATTGACTTCTTTTTTAAGGCTGATCTGTTTGGCTTTTTTGATTTTTTTGTCATTAAAGCACTGTTTTCCCAAACTCTCTCTAGTTTCAGCTTGTGAAATACGGTAATAACTTTGTGCCAGCACCACTGGACCTGTATCCAGTGTAGGCGTTTTAAATAAGGATTTTAATACTGATTGGCCAAGCCCTTTTTCACGCTCAATGGTCTGGATTCGGGTAGAGCCGATATTTTTATCTACCACGCCCTCGGGCATACTGTAGAAACGTTTCCTGCCTTCTAGATTAAATTCTTTATTCTCAAGATATTCACTGTCCACATAGTCCACGCCTTCAATCTGACTGAATCCGGTTTTCTGTAGCATCGGGCTTGAAGCGGGTGTCATGGCCTTAGGCATTTGAGTCAATTGGGTTTCAGATCTTATTAATGGCTTAGATTCTGTCAGTTCTTTCACAATCTGCGGTTGTACTGGTTGTACTGGTTGTACTGGTTGTACTGGTTGTACTGGTTGTACTGGTTGTACTGGTTGTACTGGTTGTACTGGTTGTACTGGTTGTACTGGTTGTACTGGTTGTACTGGTTGTACAACCAGATTATGGTCTGACTTAAGTTCTGCTGGTCTATTTTCTAGGGCTGATACTGTTTCTAAGTTTTGCTTTACAGGAGGTGACTGAACCACTGCAACTGCTATTTTTTTCGATGCTAGAGATTTTTCTTCTGTTTTTTTCTGTGGGTTATGATTACGTGGCACGACTAATGGTCGCCCATCTGGACCAATAATGGTAATAAATTCTCTGGCGCTTGTATAAAAAGATAAGGGTACCAGACTTAATGCCAGTACCACTTTCAATCCAATTTTTTCTGTCTTGATCATTTCTTCCTTACCAACGAGTGCGATAGTTCAAACCTAAAATGGTAATCTTGGTATCTGTTTTCACGTTTAAACCTGCATATGGGTTTAATAACAGGTTATTCACGCCGGTCTGGTTGGCTAAACTACTGGTATTTGCTGGAATTTGATCTTTACTGCGCAAGAAACCAATCGAGAGATCCAAATCAGTATCTGCATCAAAACGATAACCCACACCTAATCCAAATAGCTGTGCACCATTAATAGGAACCATCGTATTGCGCTTATTTTTTGGAATAGCGCTGGTTCGTGGCTCATAACCTGCGCGAAGTTTTAAACGGTCGGTGGCGGAATACTCCATCCCGATTCCGAAATTCCACGGCGATTCGAATCCCATCGGCAAAGCCAACGTGGAATCAGTGACATTAGCAGACAAGATTTTGGCAATTTTTAAGGCTGAAATGGTACGGTCAAACTCGAACTTAAACTCATCCCAAACCTTGTAGTCTGTCCAGCCAATATCAAAATTTACCTGCAAATCTGGCATGACTTTATATTTGATACCTGCCTGAAAATGCGCCGGATATTCAAAATCCATCGACACCAAACCAGACTCACTGGATGGAATATAATTAGGAAACCCAAGAATTGCTGCCAGAATCTGACCCGTCGGTGAAGTCATTAAACCCTTGATCATTTCCTGTGGTGCTTTAGCATTATCAATATGATATTTACCTTTTAAGCGCATTTTTGCCGCACTTTGGTAGACCATACCAAAACTGAAATCTTCGCGTGGCTCCCACAATATCCCGAGGTTATAGCTTGGGCTTAAGTTTTGCTCAAGCTCCAGTTGCATCTGACCAAACTTGCCAAATGGGTTCATTCCCTCATCCGCATTACAGATCCCCAGCAACAGAATATCGGTAATAATGTCGGAGTTTTCTTTAAATGGTGTACAGACAACTTCATCGATCATACGCAACATCCCGATCAGCTCATTCGGGAAACGTAAATCTGTTTTCATCCCAATGGCTTGATAGGACATTCCGACAGAAGCACCAATGGACAGTTGGTCATTGACCTCATAACCAATCGATGGAGACAGGTAAGTAATCCGCTCCAAAGCAACTTGCTGGCCCATAAAGTTTGCCGGATTACCATCTTCATGACCGAAACCAGCGACTAAAGGCGCATATACCGCTGTTGCATAGGTCGCTTTAGAACCAGGCGGGTTATAAGCAATCCCCATGGTGGGCGCAGCCAAAGGGAGACCTTCGCCTAAATCCACCATCTTTTTCAGAAAAGGGACATACAGGCTGACATATTCCACATCACCACTGACCGGCCCTTTAAAATCAGTACATAAATCAGATGAAACTTCCGGTCCATCATTACAGACGATAGGGTCATCAGAATAGCCAAATACGTTATATCCAGCCGGCACTGTAAACTCCCGCTGGATATCAAAATTCGCCACAATAATCTGCTGTTCGGTTTGCAAACCATCAATTTTAGTTAGAGCAGCCGGGTTAAAGTGAATGGCATTGACTCCCGGGGGATCCGCCGTAACTGCATTCCCCATGGACAATGCACGTAAATCAACCGAAAGGTTGGTTCCCAATTGTGCAAAGGTATAACTTGAACAGCCCGCAAGAATAATTCCTGTTAATAACGGGCTAAGTCGAATGTTTTTCATACGACACCCCTATTAACTGATTTTTTTACCAAAACCTAAAATATCAAGCGGGAATGACAACCCCAACGAAACATCAGGCGCATCTTCGGTCAGCCCTAAGCCGACGGTACCATTTACAATCGTTTCTGGAGAGACTCGCACCCCTAATGAAATTGCCAAGGTGGAACTGGTCTGATCCGCGGCAGAGTAGCTTTCTCCTGTGTTATAGCTAAACTCAGCTCCCGTATTAAAGCTTTGCTGATAGGACATGGTCATCGAAACGTCATAGTTAAATGAGTATGCGAAACCGAATGCAACCCCCCCACTAATCCCCGGTTCAAACTCTTCAATAATGCGATAACCGCGACGCTGGTTCAGGCCTGATTCTTTAAAACCATAGTTTGCAGAAACGGAGGCAAACAGCACGACCGGATCGATGTATTTACGTGTACTGGCACCCACTCCTGCTGAGTAATAGCCCTTCCCTGCTGCCAGATCTGTCGCTGCATTGATTTCATAAGGACTGTCGCCCGTTTTTGTTGATAAATTACCAAATAAAATTAAAGGTAAACGGCCAGCTTTTAATGGAAATGGTTCCCAGCGTGCCCCAACACTAATATCACCTAGTCCGGCAGTCGAAGTGTCTTTTAACAAGTCGGTCTTGGCCACTAAAGGCAAGGATGCAGTTAAGGTCAGGTTATCTTTCACCCCATATTGGAATGTGAAAGTATTGGTCAAACTATGCGTGGCATTCTCTTGTACACGAAGTTGATATAGTTGACCCTGAGCCATTTCAATATCAAGTTGAGTGTCACGATAGTAGGTATAATCGATATCGTAATATGATGAAATATCACCTTTTTTAATGAGTGAGTACTGACGTTCATTTGAAGTAAATACTTCTTCCAGATTAGCTGCCTGGGTAGCATCACCTTCCTGTTTCTGTAAAGCTTGGGATGCATCTGCTACTTGTTTAGTCTGAGCCTCTACCGGTGCGGCAGTTTCACTCACTGCTTCTTCAGCTGTTTCATATCCACCGAGTTCCGGCTCTTGTGCAGCCTGTGTTTCCACTTGCTCAGTCTGGGCCTGTACAGGTACAGCAGTTTCAACAATAACTTCCTCATCAACCGTTTCGTATTCACCCAGTGTCGGCTCTTCTGCAGCAAATGCAACGCCCATTACCATTTGAATGCTCAGTGCCAAGAACGTCTTGTTCATCCATTTACTGTTCATATCCATTTCACCATTTTAATTTTTATTACTATTTTTCGTTTTATTTATTCTTGTAATACAATCTCAGGAAATTATATTGATATTCTCCAAATTTTTCTGATTCTATATTACGATTACGGTCCATACGGATCGTCGAGGCTTTATCGGCAATTTTATCCATATAGAACTGTGGATACTGCATGTCGACCAAGGCATAACGATTAATCGTGGCATCTTCCACATGGCGCATGTCGGCTTCTTTCAATGCCAGAAAGTTTTTACGATATTGTTCAGGGACATTAATCAGGAATAATGTATTATTTTCCCAAACATCCTGAAAACGCCGCTCGTCAAAACTGATATTACCGAGTGCTGGATCTGCAACATACACCCGGCCATTTTTATAGCCTTTATAAACTACGAAATGTTTGAATCCGGCATAAGAAATTGGAACAATAGCAGGCTGATCTTGATTAACTAAATCTTTGAACTCTCCTCGATAGCCTCCGCTTTCTAGCCCTAAAGCCGAGACAAAGCGCTTCATATCAAGTAAAGAGAAACTGCGGCGTTCAATAATTTTATCGGTTTCGCCGAATTTCATCAGTCCATTCATGACTTGCTGTTCATCTAGCTGTGTACCGATATAACCATTAAGTAGGGTGGTAAGGGCGGCTGAACCACAACTATAGTCATAGGCTTGACGTACAATGCCCTGAAATTGATCCAGAAGTGCAGGCTTTACTTGTACAGCTTCACGGTGCATACGCACAAAAGAGTCATTTCTTGAATCAAGAACTTCAGTATAGTGAACAGCGCCATTTGGCTGTTTTTTGATATCCAGAGCTTCTTTGGCAGCATAATACATCAATGCCGAGCCCAACGCGATCTCTAACATAATTATTAACTTTTCTTATAATGGGCATGATGTGCCTATTTTTCTTTTTATAGAGCATTCACTCTACTTCCTTGTAACTAGAAAGATACCTTCTTTTTCAAAAAAATACAGCATTTTTTTTATTTTTTGGATAAATGATTCAGTCATAAAAAAAAGCGCGTGTAAACACGCGCTTTTTTTTATGAAGACTAGTGACCAGAAATCGTAATAATTGCACCTGGTACATATACTTGTGGCGCTGGACTATAATAAGTCTGCATTCCTTGAACTTCCATATCACCAATTGATGCTGCGTTACGACTACCTAAGTGAATACCTTGTACATAGTTATCATGCGCACCACTTGTGCTGACAATACGAATGAAGCCATCATTTGCAGCTGACTCACCAAATACACTAATACTTTGATTTAAAGTTAAATCTTTAGAATTAGCATCTGTAAGCTTGATACTCTCGATAAAGATTTCACCCGGACCAGACGTTGTTACACCTGCAGCAACTGTTCCACCAGCTGTTGAATTATCAAGAATACCCAAGTTATTGATTGTCAAACCACCAATCATAGTCGCATTCAACTTGATCATCGCACCTTGAGGTGCTGCACCCAATTGAATATTTGCAGACATAGGACCTGTTTTAAGAGTTAAGCCCGACAAAATGTCATTAACTTTGCCTTGACCACCACGGCGAATAGTATTTGCATTAGCAGCGGGTTCATCACCAGTGGCTTGCACACCAATTTTACCGATATTGATGTCTAAGCCCGAAACTTCAGCTGCAATGTTAATGAACGGATCGCCACCGCCCGCATCTGAATCAATCGTTAAATCTGCTAGGTTACGAGTAGTTAGTAAGTAAGCCCCATTGTCATCATAGTTTGCCCCAATGACAACACCATGGTTTTCATTCTTGTCACCCGCTATACCATTACCATAAATAACAATAGAACCTGCAGTTGTTGTACCCCCCCAACCTGCAGATGCTGGCGTACCTAATGGGTTTTGTGCTGAAGGTGGTACCGGACCTGTTGCAGTTGATGGCGAAGTATAACCATCTGTATCATGAATGAATAACTTTTCAATTTCAATTTTTGAAATACCGATACCAATACTAATACCGTCTTGACCCGTTGTTTCGCTTAGAGATGCATCATCCATAGCTTGCATCGCCATCGCATTGGCACTAAATGCAACTGAAGTCGCCAGAACTAATTTTGTGAATTTTTTCATTGTTTACTCTCCCAAGAGTAGTATTTTTTTGGTTGTGAATCACTCAATGTTCACGCTGTATTTTTTATTTTCTGACAACGCAAAGCATCTTTCCTTGAGTAATTTGCTTGCAGAACTAAGTTATCTCCGAGCAATCATTTGATCAACTGTTGTTGGTCGCAATCCAATGCTTACCGATAAACGGTATTTGATGATTTAAAAATATTTTCCTGTCTTCTTGATATAAAATAGCGAGTCATATTGAACTCTGCTTAACTGAATGACCGAAGCTCTCTATCATCGCCCCTTAAAATTTAAATCACCTCTGGTTGCAGATGTATTATCCGCATTAAAGACATTGGGGCATCTGGTGTATTTAAATAATAATGGTCAGCCTTTTATTGCCTGCTGTGCTCAAGAATATTTTATTGTGCAGCAATCACATATTCAGTCGTTTCAAAGAGTGGAAATTGAACAATATCAACTCAGATCATCTGAGTTTAGTTTAGAAATTGATGCATTAAGAAATCCTCACAAGACTGGATTTCATGGAGGTTATGTCGGTTTTGTTGGCTATGATTATGCGGCTCAGCAATATATTCAGTATCCGGACCGCTCTCAACCTGGTTTATTTATTGGTCAATTTTCTTCCTATATTAAACCAAGCTCTGAGGGATGGATGTTCTATAGTGATGATCCAGAGGCAGAGCAGATCTTCGATTATATTCAGAACTTACTTAATCAAAATAAAATTCGTCCGACGTTTCAGTTAATAAGCCCTTGTACTTCACGCTGGACCAAAACGGTCTACAGCAAGGCATTTCAGAAAATTCAGGATTATATTATTACAGGTGACTGCTATCAGATTAATCTGACACAAGAATTTAATGGTCGCGCCCAAGGTTCCCTCTTAGCAACCGCCCAAGCCTTCTGGACATTAACCGAAGCGCCTTATGCGGGTTATTTGCGTATTGGTGATTTTGAATTATTAAGCTGCTCACCCGAGTTGTTCATTGATTTTGAAACGAAGCGAAAAATTATTACCAAACCGATTAAAGGCACAATGCCCCGTTTTACTGATCCAGTGCTCGATGAACAATCCAGGCAGACCCTAAAAGCCTCAGAAAAAGATCAGGCAGAAAATGTCATGATTGTGGATTTATTACGTAATGATTTAAGTGTTTATGCCGAAACAGGCTCAGTCAAAACACCGAAATTATTTAGTATTGAAAGTTTCAATCAAGTTCATCATATGGTCAGTGAAGTTGAAGCGACTTTAAAAGCAGATATCAATCCTTTTGAAGTACTCATGTCTGCTCTTCCAGGTGGCTCGATTACAGGCGCACCCAAAATTCGGGCCATGCAGATTATTGAAGAACTTGAGGGTGCACCACGTGGTGCTTACTGTGGTTCTATGGGCTATTTCAATTTCGATGGCACTGGCTCCTGGAATATTCTGATTCGCTCGATTCAAAAGTATCAGGAAGATATTTCTTTATGGGCCGGTGGTGGTATTACCATTTCTTCAGATTGTGATGCGGAATATCAAGAATGCTTTGATAAGGTTTCAGCGATGCTTGATCTGTTAAATACCTGGTATCAGCCTGAATAAATAAAAAGTGAATTTTAAGATGCGCTTTTTACTACAAATCTCCCCCTTGCGCAGCAATGCTTCTCACCTTTAATAAAGATGAGAATGCCTCCCTTTAAAACGGGAGGCTAGAAAGGATTTTAATTACACAAAATCTCATTTTTTAGCGTATCTACTAAACGCTGATTTTGCTCATCTGTACCAATCGTAATACGCAAGAATTGATTAATACGAGGTTTGTTGAAATAACGCACAATAATACCACGCTCACGTAACTCACTCGCGAGTTCACCTGCATCTTTAGATACGAATGTGGCAAAAATAAAGTTTGCACTCGAAGGTAATACCTTAAAACCAAGCTCATTCAGCTGAGCTACCAACTTTTCACGACTGGCAATGACTTTCTGATTTTGTGCCTCAAAGTATTCCTGATCTTCAAAAGAAGCCACCGCTGCCGCAATCGCAAAACGATCCATCGGATAAGAGTTGAAACTGTTTTTGACTGCTTCAAGTGCTGCAATTAAATGTGGCTGAGCAATGGCAAAACCCACACGTAATCCTGCAAGAGAACGCGACTTCGATGCAGTTTGACATACCACTAGGTTTTCGTATTTCTCAATCAGCTTGACTGCCGATTCAGCGCCAAAGTCGACATAGGCTTCATCAATCACCACCACTGAATCTGGATTGGCTTGCAGAATTTCTTCAATCGCAACCAAACCAAGATCAATACTGGTTGGCGCATTCGGATTAGTGATGATAATGCCGCCATTGGCTTGTTTATAATCATCTACCACAATTTCAAAGTCATCATTGAGTGGTAAAATTTTGGTTTTCACCCCAAAGAACTGACTATAAACCGGATAGAAACTATAGGTGATGTCTGGATAAAGCAATGGCTGTTCTTGAACAAAGAATGCTTTAAAAATGTGCGCTAAAACTTCATCCGAACCATTCCCGACAAAAACCGTCTCTACAGGCACATGTTGCTGTTTCGCAATGGCCTGTTTAAGTTCAGATGCATCAGGGTCAGGATAAAGACGCAGCACATCAGCTGAATTGGCCAATACCTGCTGCACTGCCGCAACCACTTTAGGCGATGGCGGATACGGATTTTCATTGGTATTCAGTTTTAAAATATTCTGGATTTTTGGCTGTTCACCCGGCGTATACGGTTCTAATTCACGTACGTCAGGACTCCAAAAACGCATTTGTTCTGTGGTGATATTCATTTTTAAATTCTCAAAGTTCCCTCTCCTAACCTCTCTTACATTCACTTTAAAACAATGCTTAAAGCTCATTCAGAGAGAGGAATATTCATTCTTTATAATATTTCCCCTCTCCTTAGTAGGAGAGAGTTAGAGAGAGGTTTTATATTTTTAATTACTGATAACGATAACGCGCCGATCTCGCATGCGCATCTAGATTTTCCTGCTGTGCCAAAATATCTGCTGTTTTCGCCAAGGTTTTAACACCCTCTTGTGAACACATGATCAGGCTTGATCGCTTCTGGAAATCATAAACCCCCAGCGGTGATGAAAAACGTGCTGTACCTGAAGTTGGCAAGACATGGTTTGGCCCGGCACAATAATCACCAATCGCTTCAGGGGTGTAACGACCCATGAAAATCGCGCCTGCATGGCGAATATCTTCTGCCATCTCTTGTGCTTCATCTAAACATAGCATGAGATGTTCTGGCGCCACTTGGTTAATCAGCTCAGCACCTTCAGCACGGTCTTTTACCAATACCAAAGCACCGCGGTTCTCAATTGAAGTACGTGCAATATCTGCTTTCGGTAATGCTTCTAAGTGTTTTTCAATCCACTTTTCAACAGCATCTAAAAGTGCTTCATCAGGTGTAATGAAAACGGCTTGTGCCACAGTGTCATGTTCAGCCTGTGACAATAAGTCCATCGCCAACCATTCAGCGTTATTCTCGCCTTCGGCATAGACCAGAATCTCAGAAGGGCCTGCAATCATATCGATACCGACCTGACCAAACACCGCACGTTTTGCTGCAGCCACAAACCGGTTACCTGGTCCGGTAATTTTATCGACAGGTGGTACGGTTTCTGTACCATATGCGAGTGCTGCAACGGCTTGTGCACCACCAATCGTAAAGACACGTGTTACGCCAGCCAAATATGCAGCAGCCAATACCAATGGATTGAGTTCACCATTCGGGGCAGGCACCACCATAATAATTTCAGGGACACCCGCCACATGTGCAGGTACGGCATTCATCAGTACTGAGGATGGATAAGATGCCAGACCACCCGGCACATAAATCCCGACACGATCCAGTGGAGTCACTTTCTGACCGAGCGTATTCCCCAAAGCATCGACATAAGTCCAGCCATCTTGTTTTTGGGCCTGGTGAAACTCACGCACACGCGCTGCAGCTAATTCCAGTGCTTCACGAACTTCAGTCGTTAAACCTTCAAAGGCAGCTTTGAGCTGCTCTTGTGTCAGTTCTAGCTCTGAAAATTGATGCGCCGGATGTCGATCGAACTGTTGAGTGAGTTTAAGAACATGTGCATCACCATGCTGACGAACATCAGCAATAATTTGATCTACAGTTTTTAAAAGTTCAGGATCATTCACAGTCTCAAAAGCCAACAAGTCAGCAAATGCTTGCTTGAAGTTTTGATCTTGGGTCGATAAACGTCGCATCAATTTACCCATCAGGTTTGAATTCGAAGGCTTTAGTTTACCTGTTTTCTAGGCTTTTGTCGGCAGACATAGTGCTCTAGCTCTATGAGTTTTATTGAAAATAGCTTTGGGTAAAATTGATGAAAGGATTTAAATAGAATCTGATATATAGAGAAATAAGAAACCGCCCGGATTGGGCGGTTTCTTAAGCAATCAATTTTAAGCCTGTTTTGCCTTTTCGCGTTCTTCGACTGCTTTTTCAAGCTGAGCCAGAATCGGATTTAACAAGGCTTGCTTACGTTTGAAGCTGGCTTTATTGACGATTAAACGTGAAGAGACTTTACAGATTTCTTCAAGTGGCTCTAAACCATTGGCACGTAAGGTATTACCAGTATCGACCACATCGACAATGTAATCGCCCAGACCGACCAATGGTGCAAGTTCCATTGAACCATACAACTTGATCACATCGACTTGCTCACCCAAGCTGGCATAGTATTGCCGGGTTAAATTCACGTACTTGGTCGCAATTTTCAAACGACCTTTAGGACGCTGCATCCCGACTTTACCAGCTGTCATCAATTTACAAACCGCAATTTTCAGGTCTAATGGTTCATAGACATTTTGCGCACCATGTTCCATCAATACATCTTTACCCGCTACACCAATATCGGCTGCACCATTTTCTACATAAGTCGGCACATCAGAAGCACGTAAAATTAAAATACGAACCTGTTTATGCGTAGTGGGGAAAATCAGTTTACGTGATTTATCCGGATCTTCCAGTAAATTAATCCCTGCTGTTTCAAGCAGTGGCAATGTTTCTTTTAAGATACGACCCTTACTTAATGCCAAAGTTAAACCATGATCAAAATTGCCCATTACGTCAAAGTTTGGATCATCGTTTCTCATATCGCTCATTAATTTACTCGCTTAATTTGGGCACCTAAACTTTGTAACTTTGCTTCTACATTTTCATAACCGCGGTCAATGTGATAAATACGGTCAATCAGTGTTTCACCTTCAGCGGCAAGTGCTGCCAGTACCAAAGAGAAAGAAGCACGTAAATCTGTTGCCATTACGGGTGCGGCAGAAAGTTTTTCTACCCCAGTTACGACAGCATCATTACCTTCGACCTGAATGTTTGCCCCCATACGGGCCAACTCAGGAACATGCATAAAACGGTTTTCAAAAATCGTTTCTGAAATTGTCGCAAAGCCTGCAGCAATGGCATTTACAGCCATGATCTGGGCTTGCATATCAGTTGGAAATTCTGGATGTGGCAAGGTCTGGAAGCTTACGGCTTTCGGACGTTTACCCAGCATATCTAACTCAATCCAGTCGTCGCCACGAGTGACTTCTGCGCCCATTTCTTCAAATTTATCCAGCACAGCTTCCATGAGGGATGGATCTGTGTGTGTGGTTTTGATACGACCACCTGTGATTGCAGCCGCCGCCAGATATGAACCCGTTTCAATCCGGTCAGCCACCACTGCATATTCACAGCCATGCAGACTTTCAACACCAGTCACGATTAACGTATCGGTATCCAAACCTTCAATTTTGGCCCCCATCTTGATCAGCATTTGCGCAAGATCAGTGATTTCAGGCTCACGTGCTGCATTGCGAATTGTGGTCACACCATCGGCCAAGACTGCAGCCATCAGAATATTTTCTGTACCACCGACAGTCACCATATCGAAAACGACTTCGCCACCTTTAAGACGGCCATCGACTTTGGCATGCACATAGCCTGCTTCAACTTCAATCTCTGCACCCAAAGCTTCCAACGCTTTTAAATGCTGATCAACAGGACGTGAACCAATTGCACAACCACCCGGCAAAGACACTTTTGCACTGCCATAGCGCGCCAATAAAGGGCCAAGCACTAAAATAGAAGCACGCATGGTTTTCACGAGCTCATATGGTGCAAACTGGTTATCTAATGTCGAGGTATCCGCAGTAACGGTATCACCTTCATAAGTCATGGTGATCCCAAGACCGGCAATTAGCTTCACCAATGTATTCACATCTTTCAGATCAGGAACATTTTTGAGCGTAATTGGCGTATCGGCAAGAATCATTGCTGCTAATAATGGAAGCGCGGCATTCTTAGCACCAGAAATACGCACTTCACCTTCGAGCTTGATACCGCCCTGAATTAAAAATTTATCCATTAATTTATTAAGCTCCAAATAAGCTTGCTTTGCGCCATTCTTCTTTTGTCATTGCTCGAATTGTCACTGCGTGAACTGCACCACTGGCAATATGGGCATTGAGAGGAGCATAAACAGCTTGTTGACGTGCAACTGGACGCTTACCTTCAAATTGATCATCCACAATACGGAGATCAAATTTTCCGCCCTGACCACTCACAGCAACATCCGCCTCGGGAAAAGCGGCTTCTAAAATTTCAGCGAGCTGTTCATTATTCATCACAAGACCTCTTATAGGACTAAGGGTGTAAAACGAGCCATTTTACTATAAATAGCAAAAATAATTCATGGATCCATACATTATATATATAAAAAAAAGAGGCTTTTAAAACCTCTTTTTCATCATTTGTCCTTTACAAAGCCAAAGCATGCTGCTGTAAATGCGTTTCCCGATAGCGATCAATCTGCCGTTTAAGTTTTTCGGTCAACATTTTAATTGACGTATACATATCATCTGCGGTGGCATGGGCAAAAAATTCAATGCCCGGTAATCTGATAATAGCCTCTGCGATATGGTTACTACTGCCCTTTCTGGAGCGTTTATCAATTTGATGATCTTTAGAGAGTTTCACTTGCATACTATTCACCTGATCAAGATGCTTGGTCATTTGTGAAAATTTGGTTTTTATACGTTCTTCAATTGCTGGCGTAATAGATAAATGATGTCCACGAATTGTTATTTGCATAGTTCTATCCCTCACCTTCGTTAGGATTAGAAGAGTCACAATATAAAATAATTTAAATACAGCAACTTATAACTCAAAAATCGTATTTTAAGCACTGATTCAAATCATTTTCACTGTTCCTCAAAAGAAAAAAGATTCATTATGCTGTCATAATGAATCTTTAGAATAGCCAGATTTTAAATTTTAGATCAAGACCTTTCGCTCAGAAGATGAAGGAATATGTAACGATTCACGATATTTCGCCACCGTCCGTCTTGCCACATCAATCCCTTCATTTTTCAATATATTGGCGATTGCATTATCAGACAAAGGCTTACGGGCATTTTCTTCAGAAACCAGTTTTTTGATCTTGGCACGAATGGCAGTAGATGAAGCCTCTCCACCTGAAGTCGTGCCCACATGACTCGAGAAGAAATATTTTAATTCAAATAAACCACGCGGTGTCAGCATATATTTATTGGTGGTCACACGAGATACGGTCGATTCATGCAATTCTACTTCTTCGGCAATATCTCTTAAAACCAAAGGTTTCATCCCTTCAGCGCCAATTTCCAAGAACATTTTCTGATGTTCAACAATACAGGTTGCCACTTTTAATAATGTTTTATGCCGCTCATCAACGCTTTTAATGAAATTTTTTGCTTCTAACATCTGGTTACGTAAATATTGATTATCGTCACTTTGATCTGCACGACGAATCATTTTGGCATAGAAAGGATTGACGCGTAATTTTGGCAGTACATCCGGATTTAAATTGACATGCCAAGCGTTATTCTTTTTCATGACCACAACATCTGGCACCTGATAATCCGATTCTTTATTTTCAAATTCCAAGCCCGGGTGAGGTTTCAGAGTTTTTAATAAATCTACCGCATAGCGTAACTGCTCTGGATTTAGCCCGGTTTGTTTAATTAATTTTGGCAGTTCATTACTAATCAGTAATTCATAATGTTGTAGAAGCTTGATTGCATCATTTCGGCAAGGCGTTGAGGCAGGTAAATGATCAAGCTGAACCAACAGACATTCTGCCAAACTTCTAGACCCTACACCCACCGGATCTAAACGCTGAATATGCTTTAATACGACCGCAACTTCATCATCTTCAATTTCCTCCTCACTCCCCATCAAGGATAGAAGATGTTGTACCGATGCAGTAATTTCAGTCAGCTCAGCATCTAAAAAGCCTTTGTCATCCAGGGAATCGACAATGCAATAAGCGATTAATTTATCAACCTGTGAAAAATTTAACAGGTTAATTTGCTCAAGCATATATTCCTGTAAGCTCTGATGCCCTTGACGATTGTCTTCTCGCTCTTCGAATTCAGCCGCACCTAAGCTGGTAGGTTGATGAGTATAGACATCATCCCAATCGGTATCTACAGGTAGGTCATCGGGAAGGTGATCCGCATTGAGTTCATTAGTTAGGTCTTTGTGTTCATTATTTGATTCAAGTGTCGATAAGCGTTCAAGGGTAATCTGTTCTTCAACTTTTTCTAATAGAGGGTTACTATCAAGTTGCAGTTGAACTTCTTGTTCCAGTTCCAGACTCGATAATTGTAATAGCCGAATTGCTTGCTGCAATTGTGGAGTTAATGACAGCGAGTTCGCAATTTTTAAGCCCACTGATAATCTCATTATAACCCCCTTAATTAAAAATCTTGTTCTATAAGCAATTTTTATGCCGTTTTAATTTTTATAACACAGTTTTACCAAAAAACATACGAACTGGCTTTCAAATTCTTATATTTCCCAAATTAATAATTCTCAAATATTTGATTTACAAGAACAAAAAATACCCATTAACGATTTCGCTAAGGGGTATTTTGAGTAAATTCAGAATATTATTTTTACTTTTTAATTTTGCTATAAATTCCGCGCACAAAAAAACACCCCCTGCTTATGCAGGGGGTGTTTCGAATAATGAGCTGGCGATGACTTACTCTCACATGGGTAACCCCACACTACCATCAGCGCAAAGAGGTTTCACTTCTGAGTTCGGGAAGGGATCAGGTGGTTCACTCTTGCT